>JBBQOR010000030.1:0-10541 GCA_038331055.1 Burkholderiales bacterium | reverse complement strand
CGTCGATGCGCTGCAGCTCAGCGGCGCGTTCACCGGCGGCGAGACGTTGACCCTCCGCCCGCTGACTGCCGGTGCTGCGGTGACGGTGAGCGAGGCTGCTGGCAGCGCTGCCGGGCTGGCTCTGAACGCCGCGCTGCTGAGCCAGATGCGCGGCTTCGCCTCGGTGTCACTCGGCGATGCCGCCTCGGGTGCGATGACCGTGGACACGGCCACGCTGGCCGCGCTGGATGCCGACCAGATCACGCTCACGGGCACGACGCTCGGCCTGAACGGCAGCGCCGATGCCGTGCTGGGCGCCGACGACGTGAGCATCAGCGCCAGCCAGAGCCTGTCGGTGCAGGGCCGCGTGACGCTGCTGGCCGGCAGCGACCTGCGCCTGTCCAGCGGCGGCGCGGTGACGATGACGGCCGATTCGCTGATCGACAGCGCGGGCGGTCAGGTGCAGCTGCAGGCCGCGGGCGACATCGTGCTCGGCCGCGTCGACGTGCGCGGCAAGACTGGCCAGCCCGATGGTGGCGTGGTGCTGGTCTCCACCGGCGGCACCATCCGCGACGCCGCCGCCGACGAGGCGACCAACATCCAGAGCGGCTGGCTGCAGATGCAGGGCCGTGGCCCGCTGCTGGCGGCCGGCCAGAGCACGAACCCGCAGTCCATCGATGTGGCCGCGCCGCAAATCGCCATGCAGGGCGGCAGCGGCACGTTGACCAAGGTCGAGGGCAGCGACGGCCGCACGCGCTGGAACCTGATCGACGGCGACCGCAGCTTCCAGCAACTGGTGGCCGAGCCGCTGGCCGCGCGCACCGCGTCGGCTTCGCTGGCGCCCGACAGCCTGGCCGGCGGCGACGGACGCGCGCGCGCAGCCGCCTGGGCCTCCGCGCTGGGATCTCTCGGTGGCAACGGTGGCGGCGAGCCGGGTGGCCGGGCTGCGTCTGGCGCATCGGGCTGGGCCGCGATGGATCTGTCGTTCGCCAGCGCGGGCAGCCTGGCGGCGATGTCTGCGGGCCACGCGGTGTGGCTGGACGCCGGTGCCGAGCAAGCCGGCGCCAACGGCCTGCTGCGTGCCTGGGCGCTGGGCACCTCCTCACAACAGCCCGCAGCCACCGGCCTGCGCAGCGTCGGCAGCGACCGATTCGACATCTGGGAGGACGACTGTGTGCTTTGACCCTGCTTGTGCGTCCGCTTGTGCGTCCGCTCGTGCCCGCGCCCACCCCTGCCCGCGGCCTGCTGGAGCGGTCGCATGAAGCCGTGGGCCCGCAGTTCGCGCCGGCCGCCCGCATCGGCGCGCAGTTCGTTCTCGCCCTGGCGACTCGAGCCGCTGGAGCCGCGCCTGCTGTTGTCGGCCGACCCGGTGCTGGGCGCCGTGCAGGCCCTGCTGTTGCCGCCGGCTGACGACACGCTGGCGGCGGCCTACGACGCGCCGACCGCCTGGGGGCCGCACGCGGACGTGGCCTTCTTCGGCGCGCCAGGCATCGACGCGGTGCTGCCCGTGCACGACGTGGCCGCGCTGGCCGCTGAAGCGGCTGCGCTGCCCACGCTGGTGGTCGGCCAGCCCGGCAGCGCGATGGCGGTGCTGGTGCAGCGCGCCGACGGCCAGCCCGTGCAGCTGGCAACCGACCTCGTCATCTGGGCCGACGGCCCCGGCGGCGAGGTGCTGATCAGCAGCGCGCTCGACGCGCCGTCGATCACCATCCACGGCTCGGGCCACACCACCACCGTCAGCGCCAACAGCAACGCCGCGACCGGCAACAACATCATCGCCGACTCGATCCGCATCAGCGGCGAGCGCACCATCAGCGCGGCCAACGGCAGCATCTCGCTGGGCGGCAACCTGACGCACTGGCTGGGCGGCGACAGCGCGGCCACCGTCGACAAGCTGACCTTGAGCGCGCCCAACGGCAACATCACCTTTGCCGGCGCAGTGGGCCTGGGCCAGGACGGCAGCGACGCGCTGGACGCCATCACCGTCACCGCGGCGCGCAATGTCACCTTCATGCTGCCGGTGATCGTCAACGGCACGTTGACCATCGACGCCACCGGCGTGGTCACCTTCAACGACCAGCTCACGCTGAAGAACGGCGCCTCGCTGATCATCCGCGGCGCCGAGCAGGTGGTGATGCGCTCGGCGGTGACGCTGGAGACCGGCACCTCGCCCACGGCCGGCGACATCCTGATCGCGGCAGGCGAGATCGACCTGACGATGGGCGAGGAGCTCATTCGCGGCAGCGGCGCCGTGACACTGCGTCCGGCCGCTGTAGGTGGCGCGATGGCGCTGTTCTCGCCCCCCGGCGCGGGCACGGCTGCGGTGCTCAATCTCGAGGCCGCCGAGCTGCGCAGCTTCGCCGACGGCTTCAGCGACTTCACGCTGGGCTGGGTGCTCGCCGGCCGTGCGCAGGTGGGCGGCGGTGCGGTGCAGGTGGGTGCCAGCACCGGCCCGGACAGCATCGCGATGCGTGACCCGCTCGCCATCTATGGCGGCAGCATCTCGGTGTCCGACTACAGCGACCCGAACGCCATCCTGCGCATGGGCGGCACCGACCGCCTGCGCCTGGACGCGGTGAGCGCCATCACGATCGCCAACGAGATCGAGGCCCAGCGCATCGAACTGGCCTCGACCAGCGCGCAGATCGAGCAGATCAATTCCACCGCCGATGCGCGCATCAACGAGCCGCTTCGCGCCCTCACATTGGTGGCCCAGGCGGGCAACGGCATCGCGTTGCCCTCGCTCGAAGTGAAGAGCCTGGACGCGCGCAACACCGGCTCGGCCGGCGACATCGTACTGGGCATCAATCTGCCGCGCGCCACCGCGCGCTTCGACGCCACAGCCATCGATGGCAGCGTGGATGTGACGCGGCTGGCGCAGACCTCGTTCAGCGGCGGAGGCATCGAGCTCGTGACGCGGGGCGGCAACATCAACATCGTCTCTAGCGGCAGCGGTGTCTCGCTGCCCGGCACCGGCGCGCTGGTGCTTGACGCGCGCGGCACCGGCGCCGACCTGAGCATCGCCGCCGCCGTCGCGCTGGGCAGCAGCAGCGCCCGGCTGAGTGCCGCCGACGCGCTGAGCACGCAGGGCGCGGGCAGCGTGGTGGCCAGTGGCGCGGCGTCCATCGTGGTCAACTCAGGCAGCGGTGCGCTCACGCTCGGGGCGGCGGTCACCTCGGCGGGCGGCATCGTGAGCTTCGGCAGTGGCGGCGCGCTCGACTTGAGCGGGCAGACGCTGAACGCGGGCGCCAGCGGGCAGCTCACGCTGCAATCGATCGGCAACCTGACGGTCGGCCGCATCGAGGCCAGCAGCGCCATCACGCTGCGCTCCAGCACTGGCAGCATCCTCGACGGCCTGCCCGGCGACGGCCCGAACCTGGTTGGCAGCAACGCGGCCATCACGCTCAGCGCGGCCAGCGGCATCGGCACCGGCGCGGCGCCGCTACGCCTGTCGGCGGGTACGCTGGCGGCCGAGGTCACCGGCGGCAGCGGCGGCATCTTCATCTGGGAAGAGTCTGGCCTGGCCATCGCGCCGGCCGGCCTGAAGACCAACGGCGGCAGCGCCGGCCAGGGTGCCATCGTGGTGCGGGTGGCCGAAGGGCCGCTGGACCTGCGCGGCCCGGTCAACGCCGCCAGCACCACGCTGGGCAGCGGCATGGTGCTGCTGCAGACGCTGAGCCAGGGCAACCTCAGCCTGTCGTCCGGCGCCAGCGTGACCTCGGGTGGCGGCAGCATCAGCCTGCTGTCCAGCCTGGCTCTGTCGATGGCCGCCGGCACCGAGGTGCGCGCGCGCGCCGCCGGGCAAGGCGTCGACCTGCTCGGCATGCAGTCGCTGTCGATGGCCGCGAGCGCGCTGGCGGCGACGGCCGGCGGCCCGCTGCGGCTGGAGTCGAGCTTCGGGCTCACGCTCGGCCGGCTGGACGCCGGCACGGGGGCGGTGTCGGTCAAGGCTGGCAGCGGCATCGGCAGTGCGGCGGGCGCGCCGGCCGGCCCCGACATCGTGGCCGGTGCGCTGCGCATGCAGTCGGAATTCGGCGCCGTCGGCACGCCGAGCGATCCGCTCAGCCTGCAGATCACGCGCCTGGCGGTGCAAGCCAGCGCCGGCGCCTACCTCAGCGCCACCGACACGTTGACGGTCGGCGCGGGCCATACCACCGCCGGCCAGCGCATCAACGACAGCGGCGTGGCCGCGGCGGCGCCGGCATTGGGCGCCATCAGCGGCCTCACGGCCAACGCGCCGCTGGTGCTGTCGCTGGCGCGCGGCGACCTGACGGTCGAGACCGCAGCCACGGCAGCGGTCGGCTCCTTGCGGTTGGAGGCGCCCGGCAAACTGCAGGTCGCGGCGCCGGTCTCCGCGCCGGGCGGCGTGGTCACGCTGCTGGCCGGCGGCGATATGGGTTTCACCGCAGCAGGCGACGTCAGCGCCGCCAACGGCATCGACGCCGAAGCCGGCGGCGCGCTGGCGATGGACAGCGGCACGCTGTGGGCGAGCGCCGGCATCACGGCGCTCAAAGCCACCGGACCGCTCGTGCTGGGCACGCTGGCCGCGGCGCAGGGCGATGTGCTCATCCATGCGCGAACCGTGGCGGCCGCAACCGGCTCCAGCGGTATCGACGTGAGCGCACGCTCGCTGCGCATGTCAGCCACCGGAAGCGGTGCGGCCGACGGCCTGGGCAGCGTTGCCGATCCCCTGTCGCTGGCAGTGGATCGCCTGGCGCTGTCCGCGCCGGGCGCCGGCGGTGTCTTTCTGTCCGAAATCGACGGCCTGCGCTTTGCCCCGCTGGCGGCACTGGACGGCGCGCGCGTGCAGCGCGACGGCAGCGTGGCGGCCAACCCTGGCGCGCTGGCCGCGCTCGGCGGTGCCAGCAGCGGCGGTGCGCTGGTGATCGCCGCCGGCGGCGCCCTGCAGCTCGACGCTGGCCAGCCGATGTCTGCCGTCGGCGGCCTGCGCCTGAGCGCGGGCGAGATGGCGCTGGCCGCCCCCGTGGCCAGCACCGGCGGTGCGCTGACGCTGCAGTCCAGCGCCACGATGCGTGTCGACGCCGCGCTGAGCGCGCCGACCGGCATCGACGTGCGTGCTTCCGGCGGCCTGCTGTTCGGCGCTGGCAGCACTGTCAGTTCTGCCGGGCCGGTGGGCTTGGCTGCCGGCGGAGACTTGCTGCTTTCGCGCGTCAGCGCCACCGCAGTGGGCTTGAGCGCCGGCGGCAACATCATTGACGGCGACTTGCCCGGTGCCGGTGGTGTCGACGTGAACGCCGGCACGCTGGTGGTCTCGGCGGGCGGCGGCATCGGCAGCGCAGCCAACGCGCTCGAGGTGGCGGTCGGCACCCTGGCCGCACGCGCCACCGCCGGACTCTTCGTCACCGACAGCGACGCCCTGGTGGTCGCCAGCGGCAGCGTGGCGGCCATCGGCGTCGGCACCAGCGGCGCCAGTCAGCCGGTCACGGCGCTGGACCTTCAGGGCGTGGACGGCGGCGGCGGTGCGGTGGTGCTCACCAGCGCTGGCGCTGAATTGCGCATCGACGCCGCAGTGCGCAGCGCCGGCGGCCCGTTGCGGCTGGACGCCAGTGCTGGCGCGCTGGTACTCAACGCGGCGCTGGATACCCGCGCCTCGGCGTCGGCCACCGGCGGCGGGCCGGTCACCCTGCTGTCGGCCGCGGCCATGAACTTCGGCGTGACGGGCTCGCTGGCGAGCGGCGGCGGCAGCGTGGACATCCAGTCGGGCGGCAGCTTCACGATGGCCGACGGCGCCTCGGTCGCCAGCGGCGGCGCCGTGCTGCGCGTGTACGCCAGTGGCGCGGCCACTCTCACCGGCGTGGATGCGGGCAGCGGCCCGGCCAGCGTCGAAGCCGCCGCGCTGCGCGATGGGGGCGCCACGCGCACCGACATCAGCGCCGGTGCCCTGCGCCTGCGCGCCTTCGGCGCCGAGGCTGACGGCGGCATCGGCCTGCCGGCCAACGCGCTGGACATCAGCGCCGGCCGCCTGGGCGCGATCGCCATCGGCGCCGGGGTCTACCTGCAGCAGACCGGCGCAGTCTTGCTGACGCTGGTCGATGCGCCGGCTGCTGCTCGTGTGCAGGCCGACGGTGCGGTCGCGGCGCTGGTGGTCGACGAACGCGGCGTGCCCGGCCTGAGCAGCGCCGAGAACGTGGTGCTCGACGCCACCGGCAGCATCGTCAGCACCTTGCCGGTGGCCGCCTACAACGGCAATCTGCGCCTGGCCGCCCACGGCACTGCGTCCGACCTGGCGCTGCTGGCCGATGCCTACGCGCGTGCCGGCCGTGACGCCTCGCTGATCGCCGGGCGCGACCTGGTGGCGACCAACCTGATGGCCGACTCGCCGCTGGCCGCCGACGGCCCGCGCGCCTTGAACCGCGTCGACATCGCGGCCGGCCGCGACATGTGGCTGAAGGACGGCGGCATCGTCTGGGGCGGCAGCCAGGTCATGGTGCAGGCCGGCGGCGTGCTCGCCTTCGACGACCTGCGCGCCGACACCGGCGTGCCGGGCATCGAAGGCGCCTCGCCCGGCCTGATGGCTGTAATCGGCGGCGTGGCGGTCTACGACGTGGGCGGCGACGCCGCCGGCGAGGCCGACATCCGTGCCGGCCAGGTTCATCTGCGCAGCGGTGGTGCCATCGGCGACGCTGCGCAGCCGATCGCGCTCGACACCGCGCGTCTGGCGCTGCGCGCCGGCGCGGCGGGCGCCTTCGTCACCGACAGCGGCGACCTCGCCATCGGCCGCGTGCAGCCGACCGCGACGCTGATCGCCGGCGGGCGCGTCGGCAGCGACGGCCTGCCGCAGGCGCTGGCGCCCGAGGCCTTGTTCGGCGCGGTCGGCACGGGCGCGCTGCGCATCGACCTGGCGGGCGCGCTCACTCTCGAAGGCGGCGCCGCCAGCGACGGGCCGGTGGTTCAAATCGGCACCCACCTGCGCTTGTCCAGCGGCGGCGCGCTCAACGTCAATGGCCCGGTCATGACGGGGGCCTCGGCCTCGCTGCTGGCCGGCGGGGCGATCGCCTTCGCCGCCGCGGGCGATGTCAGCGTGGCCGGCATCGGCACGCTGGACGTGCAGTCGGCGGCCGCCATCAGCATGGCCGATGGCGCCGTGCTGCAGTCTGCCGCCGGTGCCGTGCGCGTGGTCGCGGCCGGCGCGATGACGCTGGGCAGCGTGCTCACCAGCGGCGCGGTCAGCCTGCAGGCGCTGAGCATCGGCGATTCGGGCACCACCGACGTCGACGTCGCGGCCTATGTGTTGCGGCTGGTGACCACCGGCAACGGCACCACGCAAGGGGCCGGCACCGGCGCGCAACCGCTGCAGCTGAACGTGGCGCTGCTGTCGGCCGACGTGGCCGGCACCGGCAGCGGCGGGCTCTTCATGCGCAACGCCGGCAGCTTCGTGGTCGGCCCGACCGGCGGCCCGATGACCGTCGAACGTATCGGCACGGCAGGGCTGACGCTGGTCAACGATGCCGTCATGGAGGGCCTGCGCTCGGCCGGCAATGCGGTGCTGGTGGCGCCCGCCAGCAGCGACATGCTGGTGCGCGGCGACGTGCTGCGCGCGGCCGGCAACGTGCTGTTGTCCGGCGGCGGCATCGTCGTCAACGCACCGCTGGAAAGCACCACCGGCAGCATCAGCGTGAACGCGCCGCTCGGTCTCTACGTGAATGCCGATTTGAGTGTGAAGAGCGCACAGCGCAGCATCGACCTCGCCGGCGGCCCGTTCGGACTGGGCGCGCAGGGCAGCGTCGTCACCGCCGGCGGCGACCTGCGCATCGACAGCTCGGCCAGCATCGTGCTCGAAGGCAGGCTGCGTGCGGTCGGCGGCGTGGTCTCGCTGCAGGCCGCGGCGTTGGTCGTCGAAGGCCCCCTCAAGGATGCCGGCGTGCCGACCATCGAGTCGCGCGCCTTGCGCGTGGCGGCGGGCCAGGCCATCGGCTCGGCGGCCGACCCGCTCGACACCGCAGTGGCCACGCTGGTCGCGCGCAGCGGCGCTGGCGGCGCCTGGATCGTCGATCAGGACGCGCTGCGCGTGGACAGTGCCACCGCTACCGTGCGTCGTGTCGGCGCCGCAGGTACGACGACCGACCTGAACGACCTGGCCCTGGCCGGCATCACCACCAGCGGGGGCGGCGGCATCGGGCTGGAGACGCGCACCGGGCCGCTCGAGCTGTCGGCCAACGGCATCTTGCGCGCCCCCGGCGGCGAGGTCGCATTGCGCGCCGCGGGCGACCTGCAGCTAGGCAGCGTGGACACGCGCAGCAACGGCGTCCTGGCCGGTGCGGTGTCGCTGGTCAGCCGCACGGGCGTCATCACCGACGCGGCGGCCGACGCTGCGGTGAATGTCTTCACCCAGTCGCTGCGCCTGGACGGGCGCGGCCCCTTGCTCGCGCCCGGGCAGACGACGATGGCCGGCGCCATCGATGTGGATGCGAACAGCATCCGCATCGACACCACGCCGGGCACCGTGGCACGCGACACCGGCACCGACGGCCGCACGCGCTTCAACCTCACGCAGGGCACCAGCACCTGGCAGTTGCTGGTGGCCGAAGGCGGCGCGGGTCGCAGCTTCGGCAGCAGTGCAGCGCCCGGGGGCGCGGCCGCGTTGTCGGTCGAGGGCTTGCCCGCCGAGCCGGGCCGGCCCGACCCGCGGGCCTCCCTGAGCGCTCTCACGCTGGCGGCCGGCAGCATAGACCACGGGCTGATCGACGCCGGCCCTGTCGATGCCGGGCGGCTCGACCGCGCCTGGCTGCTGGGCGCCACGCCGGGCCAGCCCTGGGCTGCGGGCGTTGAACGCAGTCGTCCGCTGTTCGAGTACTGGAGCGACACGCTTAGCCTGTGATCCCGCCCGCGCGCGGGCACGCCGTCAGGAGAAGCCGGCCACCGCGTGCGGCAGGTAGGGTGCTTCGAGCGCGGCGACCTCTTCGGCGCTCAGCTCGAGGGTCAGTGCGGCCACCGCATCGTCCAGATGCTGCAGCTTCGTCGCCCCGATGATCGGGCTGGTGATGCCGTCTTGCTGCAGCACCCAGGCCAGCGCCACCTGCGCGCGCGGCACGCCGCGCCGCTCGGCCAACTGCGCCACCGCGTCCACCACGCGGCGGTCGGCCGCTTCGTTGGCGGCGGGGTAGAGCGTGCGGCTGAAGGTGTCGGTCTCGGCGCGTGCCGTCTGCGTGTCCCATTCGCGCGTCAGCCGGCCGCGCGCCAGCGGGCTCCAGGGCATCACCGCGATGCCTTCGGCGCGGCACAGCGGCAGCATCTCGCGTTCTTCCTCGCGGTAGAGCAGGTTGACGTAGTTCTGCATGCTGACGAAGCGTGTCGAGCCATGGCGCTCGGCTACCTGCAGCGCCTGGGCGAACTGCCACGCGTACATCGACGAGGCGCCGATATAGAGCGCCTTGCCGGCCTTGACCACGTCGTGCAGCGCCTCCATCGTCTCTTCTATCGGCGTGCTGTAGTCCCAGCGGTGGGTCTGGTACAGGTCGACATGGTCGGTGCCCAGACGCTTCAGGCTGGCGTCGATCTCGCCGAAGATGGCCTTGCGCGACAGCCCCGCGCCGTTGGCGCCGGCGTGCATGCGGCCATGCACCTTCGTCGCGATGACCACCTGCTGGCGGCCCGCGTACTCCAGCAGCGCGCGGCCGACGATCTCTTCGCTGCTGCCATCCGAATAGACATTGGCGGTGTCGAAGAAGTTGATGCCCAGATCGAGCGCGCGGCGCAGGAAGGGCCGGCTCGCGGACTCGCCCAGCGTCCACGGGTGCGAGCCGCGATCAGGTTCGCCGTAGCTCATGCAGCCCAGGCACAGGCGCGAGACCTGCAGGCCGCTGCGGCCAAAGCGCAGCGAGGGGACGGCGGCAGCGGTGCTCATGGCGAACCTCCTTCGATCGGTGATCCATCGTAAGCGCCGCCGCCACGCCGCCACCACGCCGCCGATGAGGTGGCCGTTCCTACAATCTTCAGCACACCGCAGGAGCGCCTGAGTGATCGTCGAACGCATCTGGACCGGCAACGCCTACCGCAACTACAACTACCTCATCGCCTGCGCCGAGACCGGCGAGGCGCTGGCCATCGATCCGCTGGACCATGGCAAGTGCCTGTCGACCGCCAAGGCGCGCGGCTGGCGCATCACGCAATTGCTGAACACGCACGAGCACAACGATCACACCGGCGGCAACGCCGCGGTGGTGGCGGCCACCGGCGCGAAGGTCATCGCGCATCACCTGGCGGGGCGCAGCATCCCGGGCGTGGACCGCGGGGTGAAGGGCGGCGACGTGATCAAGGTCGGCAAGACGGTCGAGCTGGAATGTCTCGATACGCCGGGCCACACGATGTGCCACATCTGCCTGCGCGCCCACGGCGACACGCCGGCGCTGTTCTCGGGAGACACGCTGTTCAATGCCGGCGCGGGCAACTGCCACAACGGGGGCAACGTGGAGGCGCTGTACACCACCTTCGCCGAGCAACTGGCGCGCCTGCCTGACGACACCCGCATCTACCCCGGCCACGACTACCTCGAGAACAACCTCAGGTTCACCCTGGCGCGCGAGCCCGACAACCAGGCCGCG
>JBBQOR010000029.1:0-10905 GCA_038331055.1 Burkholderiales bacterium | reverse complement strand
AACCTCGCCATCGGCGCCCTGACTCTGCGTTCCCGGGCGTCGCCAGCAGACCGCAAGCCGGCCGCCGACGGCCGTCGCCGTTGCGATGCTCTCAGGCCGCCGCTCGGAAGGCCGCGTCGAGCGCCGCGCGCCACTGCGCCTTCTGCGCCGATGACACGAAGCTCGCCTCGAAGCTGTTGGCCGCCAGCACATAGGCTTCGGCGACGCCCAGCGCGGGCAACGCCTCGAAGGTCTGCACGAAGTTCTCGTTCAGATAGCCGCCAAAGTAGGCCGGGTCGTCGCTGTTGACGGTGGCGCACAGGCCGGCGGCCAGCAGCGCGGGCAGGTTGTGCCCGGCCATGGTGTCGAAGACACGCAGCTTGACGTTGGACAGCGGGCACACCGTCAGCGGCATGCGCAGCGCGGCCAGCCGCTGCACCAGGGCGGGGCTGTCGGTGCAGCGCACGCCGTGGTCGATGCGTTCGGCCTTCAGCACGTCGAGCGCACTCTCGATATAGGCCGGCGGGCCCTCTTCGCCCGCATGGGCCACCACGTGCAGGCCCAGCTCACGCGCCCGCGCAAACACGCGCGCAAACTTCTCCGGCGGATGGCCGCGCTCGCTGCTGTCGAGGCCGACGCCGATGAAGTGCTCTCGCCAGGGCAGCGCGGCTTCCAGCGTGGCCAGTGCCTCGTCTTCGCTCAGGTGGCGCAGGAAGCACAGGATCAGCTTCGCGCTCAGACCCCATTCGGCGTGGGCGCGCTGGCAGGCGTGGTGCAGGCCGAGGATCACGTCCTCCATCGCCACGCCGCGCGCGGTGTGGGTCTGCGGGTCGAAGAACATCTCGCTGTGCACGATGTTCTCGGCCGCGGCGCGCTCGAGGTAGGCCCAGGCGAGATCGAAGAAGTCTTCGCGCTCGAGCAGCACGGCGGCGCCGGCGTAGTAGATGTCCAGAAAGCTCTGCAGGTCGCTGAAGGCATAGGCAGCGCGTACCTCGTCCACGCTGGCGTAGGGCAGAGTGACACCATTGCGCGCGGCCAGGCGGAGCATCAACCCGGGCTCGAGCGAGCCTGCGATGTGGATGTGCAACTCAGCCGTGGGCATGGCGCGCAGCAGCGCCATCAGGCGCGGGCGGGGAAGGTCGGACAAGTTCATCGTGGCGTCTCCATGGGCCACCGACTGTAGTCAGGCGGGGCGATCATCGGCGCGGCCACCGCGCGGCGAGGCCTTCCTGACCGCCCGCCGCGGGGCCTTGCGCGGTGCCGTGTCTGACGGCAGCGGCAACTCGAGCACCTGACCCTCGATGCGGTCGGCCAGCTTGCGCTGCAGCTCGTCGCGCACCTGCGCCAGCAGCCCGGCATCGAGCGGGCTGCTGACCAGTTCGAAATGCATCGTCACGCCGCCATCGACCGTGGCCGGGCCCTCTGCCGCGCTTTCAGCCACGACCTCCGAAGGCGCGCTGACGGCCAGCTTGAGCTGCACCGCCAGACACACATGCAGCAGCGGCTGGCCGTTCGTGCCGGGCTCGGCCGCCACGGCGACGAAACGGCCCGTGGGCGGGTCGTCCTGCGGCCTGAACAGCGCCTGCGCGTCGATCCTGCCGGTGGCGGGCCCGCGGTCGACCGCGCGCTGCCACAGGCCGGGGCGGCTGCCGCCGGCCTCGACCTGCCAGCCCGCCATGCCGATGGACAGGCAGCGCGGCAGATCGGCCGCAGTGGCCGCGCCGGCCACCGTCAGACGGCGACGAAGCCGGGCCCCGGCGAGGCCGGCGACGCCGGTCTGCGCCAGCGTGTCGATGAACTGCTGGTTCCACTCGTCCCGGTGCGACAGGTCCTCGGCCGCGCGGTCGGCCGCCAGATAAGCCAGCAGCACGATGTGCATCAGGTCGCGCCGCAGCGGCGCGGGCAACGCCTCGTCGCACACCAGCACGGCGCCGCGAATGGCCCAGGCGCGCAGCGTCTCCACCTCTTCGACGTCATCGGCCTCATCGGCCACGGCGACTTCGGGCGCATCGGCGGCAGCTGCGGTCGGCTCGGTCGACGGCACCGGGTTTGACTCGGGCAGGTCGGCCGCTACCGGCTCGGGGACAGGCTCGGGGACAGGCACGGGCGCGGGCGCGGGCACCGCAGCCGGCAGCGCCTCACCCGCGAAGTCCAGCGCCAACACACGCCCGGCGATGCCCACGGCCAGCGTGTCGATCTGGCTGCCCGGCGGCAGCGTCAGCTGCGCGGTATAGCCCGCGGGCAAAGCGACCGCCGAGCGCTGCGCGCGGCGCAGCAGCAGCGCGCGCGCCAGCGCGCCGCTGGCCACGCCCGCGGCGTACAGGGCCAGCAGGGGTGCAGACCCATCGGCCTGCGCGTCCTCGATGACGAGCAGGTCGAACTCGCCGCGGCCGACATCGAACAGGCCGAAGAAGAGCCGCCGAAGGAAGTCGCCAAGTGTCTGGCCGCGCGCGTTATCAGTGCCATCAGTGCCATCAGCGCCATCAGCGCCATGAACGCCATGAGCCAGCAGCCGGCCGAACAGCCGGCCCGCCAGCCGCCAGTTGCGCAGCGGCATGCGCAGCAGCAGCGTGAGCCCCATGCCGCGCTCGGGCTCGACCAGCACCACCGCCTCGACCACCTGGCCGCGCCCGTCCAGCCGGCCGTCCAGCCGCGCTGCGATGCGCTCGGCCAGCGCGGCATCGGCGGCGCTGGCGGTGATGACCACCTGGCGCACCGCAGCAGGCGCCACCGCAAGCTGCTGCGCACGCAGCCAGTCCTCCAGCGCCTCGCCGCCGATCGCCTCGGTCAGCGCGCTGGCCACCAGCGTTTCGTCGGCGCCGGCCGAGCGCGGCTCGATGCGCGGCGCCGCAGAACGCGCCACCGGCCAGGCCAGCGCCTGCCGACGTCGCAAGGCACTCGACAGCGGCTTGGGCACCGCGGCCCAGAGGCGGCCCGCGCTCGCCGTCAACGCCGCGCGCTGCACGCCCTGGGCCAGACCGAAGCGCTGCAGCGCCTGCCCGAGCGGCCCGTCGAGCGCCGCCTCCAGCAGCGGCGGCGCATCGCGGTCGGCCAGCCGCAGCACCAGCGCGTCGCGCTCGACGCGCTCGCCCAGGATGTGCGGCCACAGGTCGGCCGGCGCGTACAGCTCGCGCAGCGGCAAGGCGGTCCATGGATCGGGCCGCGCGGCCAGCCAGTCGGCCATCTGCGCCGGGTGCGTCGGGCTGAGGGTTTCCAGCGCACCGGCGGCGGCGGCGCAATGGGCGTGGTCGCCGCCGCAATCGGCGCGCTGCGCGGGCAACGCCAGCAAGGTCACCGGGCCCGCTTTCCAGGCCCGTGCCGCGCGCGCGGCGAGCTGGCGCACGGGCTCGCGCGGCTGACCCGGCAGCACCAGCCACAGCGGCCGACCCGGTGCGGCCAGCGGGCGCGCGCTGAGAGTGCGCGCGACCGCGTAGGCGGCGGCGGCAGGCAGCCACAGCGCACCGAGCGCAAACACGGCAGGGCCGTTCCATGCCGCGAAGACAAGCGAGAAGAGCACGGCGAAGGCCGGCAGCATCAGCGTTTCGGCAACCACACGGCCATCGATGCGGCCGGCCCAGCGCGCCACCGCCAGCCGCCGCGGCAGCCGCCAGACCGCCCACAGCAGCGGCAACGCCACCGCCACGGCCGCCAGCGCGCCGATGCTGGCAGCCAGCCCGACGAGCGCGCTGTCCCGCGTCAGCTGCGCCCAGACGTTCTCGACCCTTGTGGCGAGCCACACCGCCAGGAACGCGCCGGCCAGTGGCACCAGCACGCGAAAGCCAGCGTCACGCAGCGCCATCGCCAGCCGGGCAGCGTCCAGCCGCGTCAGCGCGCCGACCTCGGCGGCCAGCCAGGTCAGCAGCAGCGGGGCCACCACCACCATCACCAATGTGACGAGCTGCAGCAGGCTGTTGGCGAGCTCGGCCAGGCTCAACTCAAACTCGACGGCGAGCCCGAGGACCACCGCCAACGGCCCGCCGGCAGCCGCCAGCGCCGCCACGGCCGCCAGCAGCGCCACACTGGCGATCGAGCGTGCGCCGGGCAGCCCCCACAGCGCCAGCGCGAAGAAAGTCGCCAGCACCAGCGGCGGCAGCAGCCCCAGCAGCAGCCAGGGCGAAGCGCCGGCCCACGTCAGCGCCAGCGCCGCCGCGCCGCCCACCGTGGCCAGCGCGCCCAGAACGGCCACCGGCATACCCAGCGCAATCGGCAAGGCCACCGCTGCGCCGCCGATGGCAATCAGTCCGAGCGCGCTGAGCTTGGTCTCCATCAGCAGCCGCGCCCAGGACGGGCCGCCCAGGGCCGCCAGCTCCGCCGGAAGCGCGTACAGCAGTCGCCCCAGCAGCGCGGACAGCGCAAGGGCCGCGAGCGCGACCGCGGCCGAGAAGGTGCGCGAGCCCAGCGTGCCCAGCGGCGAGAGCAGTCGCGCGCCCGGGCCCGGTGCAGCAGGTTCAGCCATCGCCCGCCCCGGATGCCAACCCGCGCTGCAGCCGCGCGCCGCGCGCCGCGCCATGCACGACGTAGACCACGAAGACCAACCCGGCCAAGCCCCACAGAAAACCGGCACCGGTCGCCTGACTCACCGCGTCGTCCATCGTGCGTGTGGCCGCCGGCCACGACAGGCGCGGTGCATCGACCGCGTCGTCGAGCTGCCACAACTGCAGGCCGTGGCGAACGCCTGGCGCGGGTGACGCCGCAGGCACCGGCGACGGCACCGGCGGGGTGGGCGCCGATGCGGCGTAGGCCGCAGGCCGGACCGCCGCAGCCGCCGGCCTGGTGGCGTCTTTCGGCGCCGTCGCTGCCGGACGAACCGGCGCCTTCGGCGGCTCTTGCGGCGGCAAGTTCCGCTGCACGTTCTGCTCCACGTTCTGCTGGACGTTCTGCGGGACGTTCTGCGGGACGTTGTCCTGAAGGTTCTGCGGGATGCGCTCCGGCTGCTGTTGCAACGGCTGCGGCTGCGGCGGCGGCGGCTGCTGTTGTTGCTGCTGCTGTTGCTGCTGTTGTTGCACCTGCAGCGGCGGCAACTGCTGCGGCGCCACATTCACATTCGGCACATTGCGGTCGGGCACCAGGCTGCGGTTGGGCCGCGCGTCGGCGCCGGCCGGTGCCGTGTTCGGCGGCGGCGTGATCTGTGCAAGCCGCACGACGGGCGCGTCGCGGGCAGCCACCGTCTGCACCAGCGCCGCGCTGACGGCCACCGGCAGCCCGGCCGCCGGCAGCGCCTGGGCGGCCGTCGCGGGCGCGGGGCCGGCCAGCGCAGCCGGCATCGCCACCACGCGGGCGTCGGCGGAGATCGCCGCGCGACCGGCCGGCGCGTTCGGCCCCGACAGCGCCGAGCCCACTGGCTGGCCGGTGTTCACGTTCCACTGGCGGATCTGCCCTTTCAGCGCCACCGCGACGACGCGTTGCGCGCGCCGGTCGAAGCCGACCGCGATCACCGCCTCGCGATGACCGGTGAGCACCCGCGTCGCTTCGCCCGCAGCGGTGGACGCCGTCGCCGGGTCGGCGGCGGACCACAAGTGCACCGAGCCGTCGGCACTGCCACCGACGATGCGGCGGCCGTCTGCACTGTAGGCCAGCGCCATCAGGACGTCGCCCGCGGGGCGGCGCGGCTCACCAGCCTGCGTGCCGCCGTCGCTGCGCCACTCGCGCATCGAGCCGTCCAGGTAGGCCACCACCGCGGCGCGGCCGTCGGGCGACATTGCCAGCGCGGTCGGCAGGCCCAGGCCGCCGCCGAAGGCCTGACCGAGGGCGACACCCCGGCTGTCGCGCAGCGTCAGCGCACCCGTGATGTCGCCGCTGATCAGGCGCTGGCCGTCGGCGCTGGCGGCGATGGCTGCGTAAGCGCCGATGGGCGCCGCCTCGGCCGCTGCCACGCCTTGCGCGCCGCCGTCGGTGCCGCTCCACAGCCGCAGCCGACCGTCGCCACCGGCGCTGACCAGGCGCTGGCCGCCGTCGACGAAGACCAGGCCGATGACGTCCGCACCATGGCCCTCGGCCGGTGCGGCGCCGGGCAGCGCGCCGCCGGCGCGGCCCCACAGCAGCGGCGCCCCGTCGCGGCCGATGGCGGCCACGCGTTCGCCATCCGGGCTGATGGCCACACGCTCGAACTGGCGCGGCCCGCCGGGCGGCACCAGCGGGGTGCCCAGCGCGCGTCCGGCGCGTGCGTGCTGTACGGCGGCCTGCTGGCCGCAAAGGAACAGCGTCTCTCCGTCGAGTGACGGCGCGATGCAAGGCTGGCGCGCATCGAACCCGGGCGACTCCATGGCCGGCCCGGCGCGCCCGCTGTCGGGCTCGATCAGGTGGCCGCGGCCGCGGGCGTCGAGAGCCAGCAGCCGGGTCGCGCTGCCCTGCCCGACAAAGACGATGCGGCTGTCGGGCTCGAGGCGCAAACGATCGTCGGCCGGCAGGCCCAGCGGCATGCGCAGGCGCTGCAGGCCGCCGTCGGCGAAGGCCAGCGCAAGCCACAGGCCGTCCGCACTGGCGGCCAGACGCGGCACGGCCGCAGTTTCGGCACCGCGGCCGGCAGCCTCTCCCGGTGCGCCGCCGCCGCCGGCCAGACGCCGCCGGGTGACGAAGCCTGCAGCGGAAGACAGCAGGCCGCTGGGCAGCTGGCGCGCATCGGTCCAGGTGTAGAGATCGCCGCTGCGCGTCCACAGCGCGGTCCAGGGCGCCGGCCCGCCCGGCGCGGCGGCCACCGCGGCCGGGCCGGTGGCCAGTTGCTGGGGTGGGCGTGCCGGATCGTCCAGACGCCAGAGCCAGGCGCCACCTGCGTGCGCCAACACCAGCGTGCCCCCATCCGCGCCAAAGGCCAGGCTGCCGCCGGGCGCGACGGGGGGCAGCGCCCGTGTGGCCGGCGGCAGGCCGAGCTCGACGGGCCGCCCGCTGCGCGCGTCGATCAGGCGCGCCACGCCGGCGCTGTCGAGCACGGCCAGCCACTCGCCGCCCGGGCTGGCCGCCAGCGCGTGGACTTCGCCGCCGAAGACGGGCCACGGCGTCGGCAGCGCACGACCACTGGACAGGTCGAAGCTGCCCAGGCGTCCGCCCGCCCCGGCCAACAGCACACGCGCGCCGCCGGGCAGCAGCACCGCGGCCGTGGGCGCCAGGCCCGGGTTGAGCGCGAGTTCGAGAACGCGGCGCTCGAGCCAGGGCGCCACCGGCTGCTCATCGACGCCCAGGGCCGGCGCGAGCCCGGCGCTGATCAGCAGCACGGCCAACGGCGCCGCCAGCAGCGGCGCCAGCCAGCGCGTGGCCGGCCGCGCGCCCAGGTGGGGCAGGCCGTCCACGAAGGCCCGCCGGGCCCAGGCGCCGTGCAGCTGCTCGCGCGCCTCGCGCAGCCGCGCGCCCAGCCCACGTGGCGCGGGCGTGGCCATCCGGCCGGCCCACTGCGCCCAGCCGGCCGGGGCGCGCAGCAGCAGCTCCTGCGCCGACAGGCCGCTCATCGTGCCGACGTAGATCAGGTCGCCTGGCGCTGGTTTGTCGGTGTCGGCGCCGCTGTCCGAATCGGCAACGCGCTGCCGAGCCGCGGCGACACCGGCGGCGTCGGGCGGGCGGTCGAAGCCCAGCGGGATGCCATCGCGGCCTTCGCGCGGCGCCAGTTGCTCGAGCAACTGGCGCACACGGTCCTGCAGCGCGCGCTGCTCGTCGCGCGACAGCTCCAGCAGCAACCGCAGGCGCAGCCAGTCGGGCAAGGAGCCGCGCTGCAGCCACGGCAGGCGCACCAGCCGCCGGTAGTAGCGCGCCAGCGCCTCGGACATCGAGCGTTCGTCGGCCAGCTCGGGCTGCAGCGCCAGGGCCGTGCGCCCGAGCAGCAGCGTGAGCTCCCAGCGCAGCACCGGCGCCACCGCCAGCGCGGCCATCCAGCGCAGCCCGGCCTGGCCCAGGTACAGCCGCAGTTGCTGCAGCATCCGCTCGAGCTCTGCGGCGGGCGGCGCGTCCTCGGCCATGAAGCGCGCCGCCGCGCCGCGGCGCAGCAGCGCCGGGAAGCGCTGCGGGTCGGCCAGCGTGATGTCCGACAGGTGACCGCTGAGCACCAGTGAGGTCCACGACAGCAGCGCCGATTCGTCCAGCGGCAGCACGGTCAGGCCGGGGTCGACCGGCGTTTCGTGGCGCTCGAGCGCGCTCTCGCGTACGCCCCAGTCGCGCAGTTCCAGCGGCGTGAACAGCGCGCGGTCGCGCCAGCGGTGCAGCCGCGCGCGCAGCGCACCCAGGCGCCAGCGGCCGTTCTCGTCGACCAGCGGGCTGCCGTCCGAGACGACGATCAGCCTTTGACCATAAGGCGGTGTGGCCAGCCGGTGCAGCGGCCGCCAGCGTTCACGCGCGGCGCCGGCCGGGCCGGGCGGGCCGAAGAAGACCTCGTCGGCACTGCCCGCGGCGTCACGGCGCAGCACCTGCAACGTCACGTCCAGCCCCTGCTGGCGCAGGCGCAGCGCCCATTGGAAGAACAGGCGGCCGCGCGGGTCGGCCTCATGCGCCACATCCACCAGCACCAGGTAGGACGGATGCACCGGCGTGGCGGCCCAGCGTACGGTGGGCACGCCGCGGTTGCGCAGCGTGGCCTCGACGGTGCGCCGCTCGTCGATGCGCGGGCGGCGCACGGCGCGCGCCAGGTCCAGCCCGAAGCCGCGCAAGTGGCGCGCCAGCCGGTCGGCGATGGCCGGCGACAGCGGCGGCACCAGGCGGCGGGCTTCGAGCTCCAGCGGCGCCGGATCGAGCATCAGCGGACGCCCGCCCGGCTGCCCGCGCTGGCGCCGGATCACCAGCGCCGGCACGTTGAAGATGACGAAGGCCAGCAGCGGCAGCGCGGCCAGCGCCCAGAACCAGGACGGGCGCAGCTCGACGCGGCTGACCACCGCCGGCGCATAGGCCTCGATGGGCGGCGTGCGGTCGCTGATCACAGGCGAAGGGCCAGGCACCACGGGCAGCGCGAGGTCGGGCGGTTGGGCCGGGGTGACGATGGGTGGAGGCGCGTCCCGTGGCCTTGGCGACGGTGTGCGCGTGTTCATCACGACCAGGATCACCACACCCAGCGCCAGCATCCCGACCACGATGGGCGTCCACCGCCGGCCCGGCTTCGGTGGTGCGACTTCGGGCGGTGGCGGATCGACGACGATCCTCTTGCCCGTGTCGGCCGGGGCCTGCGCCTGCACCAGCGCGTACCAGTCATCGAACACGCGGTCGAACTCGGCGCGGCGTTCACTGGCCTTGCACAGCACCGGGCGCAAGACCGCGCGCAGGTGATCGGCCGGCAGCGGCGCGGCGTGGCGCCGGCCGAGCTCGAGCAGCAACTGCGTGGCGTCGATCAGCTCGGAGGTGCCGAGCGTGAAGCCGGCCTGGCGCAGCCGCTCGACCAGGCCCACCAGGTGGGGGCCCTCCCAATCTGGCGCGCTCGGCGCCGCAGGCGCCGTCCGGGTGGCCGGCCCAGGGTTCACGAGCAGCGCGCCCGGCTCACGCCGTGGCCGGCTTCAGGCCCTGCACGAAGCGGCGCAGCAGCACCTGGTCGTCGCGGTGCTTGACCACCGCCGAAACGGTCTGCGCCAGATCGTCCAGCCGCGACAGCAGCTCGGCATCGGCAGGCAGCCGGCGCTGGCGCAGCGTGTCGGTCCAGTCGATCAGCTCTTGTGTGCCGGGCACGTACTGCAGCTCATCGCTGTGGCGCTTGCGAAACTGCACGAAGATCTGCAGCAACTGGTCGAAGGCCGGCGGCAGCGAAGGCGCCGCGGCGCTGCTGCCCGAACTGCCGGCACTGCCCGCACCGGGGGCGGCAAAGAAGCGCCGGGCGACGATGGCGGCCAGTTCTTCAGGCGTCGGGTCGTCGATGTGGAAGAAGGCGCAGCGGCGCAGGAAGGGCGGCGGCAGCTCACGCTCCTGGTTGCTGGTGACGATGACGATCGGCTTGTGGGCAGGCGCCACGCCGAGCCGGCGCTTCAGGTCAGGCAACTCGAACTGCATGCGCTCGATGCCGTTGAGCAGATCGTTCGGAAAGTCGCGGCTGGCCTTGTCGATCTCGTCGATCAGCACCACGCTGGGCCGCGGCGGGGTGTCGGCCGCGCTTTCGACGGGGCCGAACAGCGCATCGAACAGCGACGCCGCCGCCGACGGCTCGGAGCGCAGGATGGCCTGGCCCAGCGGGCCCAGGCGGGCGAAGGCTTCGCGCGACGGCAGCGCCTCGGGGCCGCTGCGCGACTTGGCCATCTCCACCGCCGCCAGGTAACCGACGAGGTCGAAACGGTAGAACAGGTCGACCGCCTCGGACAGGGACTGCGCCTCGAAGCGCAGCACCGGGCCGAGGTTGAACTCCCAGGCGATGCGCTCGGCCAGCTGGCTCTTGCCGGTGCCCGGGCCGCCGGTCAGCAGCAGCGGCTTGCCCAGCATCAGCGAGGTGTTGACGGCATGCACCAGATCGCCGCGTGCGATGTAGTTGGCCGGGTGCATCGGGTAGGCCACCGCGTCGCTGACGCCGGCGTCGCCCGGGCGCCTGCGCCACGGCCCGACCTGCCCGCCCCAGGGGCGCAGCTCGGCGGCGCGCCCGGCCAGCGCGGCGGCATCACCGCGGCCCGCGAAACTGAACTGCGCGCTGCCACTGCGCGTGGGGTCGGCGGGCGCCGCATCGTTGGAAAGATTGGGCATCGACATCGGCGTCGGCGTCGTCATCAAGGCGGGCTCTCCTGCAGTTCGCCGGTGATCTGCTCCACGGCTTCGGCCACTTCGTCAGCGCAGCGCGCGCGTGATTCGCTGGGCCAGGTGAAACGTTCGTCGCGCAGCCGCACCAGCCAGCGGTGCACCAGGCCGGCGTCCTGCAGGCGCACGTCGCGCACGCGGTAGATGTCCCAGCGCGGGCGGTCCACCGGGGCGATGAAGATGCGCACCGTGTCGTCCTTGTCGTGGGCCTTGATGTGGTCGATGAAGAGCGCCAGTTCACCGTCGGCC
>JBBQOR010000028.1:0-11111 GCA_038331055.1 Burkholderiales bacterium | reverse complement strand
GAACCCGGCCCCCGGTTTGCAGCTCGACCTGACGGCCTTCATCCTGGACTGGAAGGACGCGCAGTTCACTTACTTCATTCCGAGGGGCCGCTTGCCGGAGTCGGGTATCTCCAATCTCGGCCAGGCCCGCAGCACGGGGTTCGAGGTCGCGCTGCGGTACCGCATCAACACAATGTTCGACGTCGCGGCCTCGCTGGCGTCGATCGACGCCAAGACCAAGGCTGCGGTGGACATTCCTTCAGGTGGCCCAACCTCGATCACGGCGCCGGCGGGCTCGCGGCTGCCGGGCACACCCAAGCTGCAGGCTGCGCTGCAAGGCAACGCCCGGTTTGCCGGCCCGATGGAGACCGAAGGCCGCTTCAACGCCACCTATACGCACGTCGGCGAGCGCGTGATGTTCCTCGGCGGCAACAAGCCGGCGGACGCGTACAGCACGCTCGATCTGGGCGTCAGCTTCGCCCGTAGCAACTGGACGCTGGCCGGCGGCCTGAGCAACCTCACCAACGAGAAGGGCGTGCAGAGCATCACCGGCGCACCGGCCGGCGTGGGCGCCTTCGCGCAGTACTTCCTGCAGCGCCCGCGCACCGCCACCGTGTCGCTGCGCTACGACTACTGAGCGGGCCATGCCCGCCGCCGCACCCGCCCTCGACACAGCAGCTGGCTGGCGCGTGCTGGCCGGCTGCGGCTTGGTGGCCTTGTTCGGTGTCACCGCGCTGTATGGCTCTACCTTCGGCCTTTTTCTGCGCCCGCTGCAGCAAGACCTGGGCTGGACGCGCGCCGACATCGCGTTCTCGTTGACGCTGCTGTCGTTCATCGGCCCTGCGCTGGTGCCCTTGATCGGCTGGGTCGTGGACCATGTGCCGCTGCGGCCGCTGGTGATTGCCGGCGTGGTGCTGCAGTCATGCAGCTTCGCGGCCTTCTCGCTGATGGGCGGCAGCGTGTGGAACTACTACGTGCTGTGCATCGTGCTGGTGTTCACCGCCACCGGCGCGTCGATGCTGACCCTGGCCAAGGTGGTGCAAAGCTGGTTCGACAAGGCCCTGGGCCGCGCGATGGGCATCCTGTTTGCCTGCGGTGCGATGGGCGGCGTGATCTTCCCGCCGGTGGTGCAGGCGATCATCACCAACGTGGGCTGGCGCCAGGCCTTCCAGGCCATGGGTGTGGCCAGCCTGGTCATGGGCCTGATCGCGGCGCTGCTGGCGGTGCGGGCGCGCGGGCCGGCCAGGTCCGATGCCGCTGCCGTGGCGTCGGCCCCCGCCGAACCGGGGGTGCCGGTGTCGATGCGTGCTTTCCTGGGCGACCGTATCTGGTGGCTGTTGGCGCAGTGGAACATCCTGTTCGCCTTCGGCATCGGTTTCATCCTGCTGCACTTCGCCGCGATGTTGCAAGACCGCGGTGCCACGCCGGCGCAGTCGGCCTGGGCCTTGAGCATGCTGGGGCTGGGCGGGCTGGTGGGCAACCTGGTCGCCGGCTGGCTGATGGACCGCATGTCGCCGTCGCGGCTGGCGGTGTTCCTGATGCTGGCGCCGATGGCTGCGGCGCTGATGCTGTATGCCGGTGGCGGTGTACCCGCGGCGCTGCTGGCCGGTGCCGTGCTGGGCTTGTGCGCGGGCAGCGACCACAGCCTGAGCATGCTGCTGGCGCGGCGCTACTTCAGTGCCGAAACCTTCGGCCGCGCCAGTGCCACGCAGATGGTCGCTGCCGCGGTGGGCGGCGGCGTCTCGCCATGGCTGTCGGGCCTGATGCACGACCGCAACGGCAACTACGACGCGGCGCTGCTGATCGCTGCGGGCTCCTTCGGCCTGGCGGCGCTGGCAGCGTGGCGCCTGCCGGCAGCACGGCCGGCCGGGCCAGCCGCCGTCGGCGCACCGTCGCCGATGCCTGCTGCACGCACGCGGGCATAGTCGGCTCGATGCACAACGCTTGGCTTTTGTCGGTGCTCAGCCGCGACGCCAGCGGATTGCTGATCGCGGCCGCAATGGCGGCTCTGGGCGCTGCACTGCGATGGTTGGGTGCGCCGTCTGGTGTGTCGTGGTTGCTGCTCGCCGTTGCCGCCTTGCTTGCCGCCGGTGCCTTGCGCCACCTCTTGCAGGTGCGCAGGGTGATGACGCAACACCCCGCGCCCGGTCGGATGATCGATGCCGGTGGCTTCCGCCTGCACCTGTTGGCCGAGGGGCCGCCGATCGGCGTCACGCTGCTGTGGATCGCCGGTGGTTACGCCAGCGCGGCGCCGATGGCGCAATTCCACCTCGCGCTGCGCACGCACGCACGCTCGTTGATGCTTGATCGCCCCGGCACCGGCTGGAGCGATGTGCCCACTTTCCCGCGCAGCACGGCCGGCGAGGCGGCCGAGATCTGGCGCGTGCTGGATGCTGCCGGCGAGCAAGGCCCTTTCATCATCGCCGGGCATTCCTTCGGTGGCCTGCTGGCCGCCAACCTGGCAAGGCGTCGGCCCGGGGCCATCGTCAGCCTGGTGCTGCTGGACGCCACGCCGCCGGACACCATCCTCTACGGGCCGCGCCTGGGCAACCTGAAGCTGATGTCGCGCCAGGCCTTCTTCGGCGGCCTGCTGCGCCTGTTCGGCGGCCGCGAAGCGGCCTATGAGCGGCGCCAACGCGAGGATCCGCAATACGCCGAGCTGATGAAGACCATCCTGGCCGTGATGGGTGAAGCCGGCCGCGTCGACCGCGCGCTCATGCTGCGGGCGCGGCGGCATTTCGCATCGGCATCGATCTACCGCGAACTCACGCCAGAAGGCATGGTCGCCTGCGCATGGGACACGGCGGTCTACGACGGTGCACTCGACGGCATGCGCGTGCTGGTGGTGGCGCCGGGCACCTCGGGCGAGAGCGCGCTGCTGCCTGAAGTGGCCGACGCCGAGGCCAGCGAGGCACTCCGCATGCAGGCCTTTTTTCCGAAGTCGCGCGAGAGCTGGATGCAGGTCTCCGACTGCGCCGTGCGCGTCATCGCGCCCGCCGGCACCGGCCACAATTTTCCCTACGAGAAGCCGCAGTTCGTTGTCGAGCTGATGATCAACGAAGTGCGACGCGATCAAGCCCTGGCGCCGCAAACCGAGGCGGTGTCGTGAACTCTGCGAGTGCGACTGCAGCAACCCAGGCGCTGGCCGATCTTGCGCAGCGCTACTGGCAGTTCGAATGCGACGAGACGCCCCTGGCCCCGGCGCTGGCCGGCGCCCCGATAGACCACGACCTGCTGTTCCGCGAGTCGCCGGCCGACCACGCCAGGCGCGACGCGCGAGCCGCTGCGCTGCTGGTCGATCTCGATGCTGTCGACGCTGGCGCGCTGCAGGAGGGCCAGGCGCGCGCCACCTATCGGCTGCTGCAGCGTGAGCTGAGCGGCATCCGTGCGCAGTTCGCCGTGCAGGCGCATCTGCGGCCCTCGCTGTTTCCGGTGGCGATGGACTTCGCCACCGTCTTCTGGGCCAACTCCACGGCGCTGACCGATGCGGCTTCGGCCGGGCGTTACGTGCGGCGGTTGGCGGCGATCCCCGATGCGCTGGCGGGCTTTCGCGCCAGCCTGGCTGCCGGGCATGCGCTGGGCATCCGCTACCCGCGCGTGGTGCTGGAAAGCGCGCTGTCCAACACGCGCGGCATCATGGCCACGGCGGCTGAAAACTCACCGTGGTACGCACCCTTCAAACGCAGCGCGGCGGCCGACAGCCCGGCCTTGCGCGCCTGCGGGGAACAGGCGCTCGACCTGGTCACGAACGCACTGCTGCCGGCGCTGCGCGAGCACCTGGCCTTCATGGCCGGGCCGATGTCGGTGGGCGCGCGCGAGTCGCTCAGCTGCACGCAGGGGCCGGACGGCCCGGCGCTGTATGCCGTGCTGGTCAGGCACTTCACTACCGGCGAGGCCTCGCCCGATGAGATCCATGCCCTCGGCCTCAGCGAGGTGGCGCGGCTGAACGCCGAGATCGAGGCCGTGGCCGCGTTGGCGGGCTACGCGAAAGACCTGCCCGGCTACCGCCACTTCCTGGCGCACGACCCGCAGTTCGTGGCGCCCTCGGCCGACGTCCTGCGGCAGCAGATCGAAAGCCTGTGCAAGCGCATCGACAAGCGCATTCCCGCCTTCTTCGGCCACCTGCCGCGCATCACTTACGGCGTGGAGAGCGTGCCGGCGGCGATGTCGGCCAAACTGCCGCCGGCCTATGCGCAGCCGAGCCCGCCAGACGGCTCGGCGCCAGGCATCCTGTGGGTCAGCGGGATGCCAGCCAAGTGCCCGAGCTACCTGCACCCAGCGCTCGCGATGCACGAAGCCTGGCCGGGCCACCTGATGCACATCGCCCTGTTGCAGGAAGCGCAGGACCTGCCGGCCTTCCGCCGCAACGGCGCCGTCAAGTACACCGCCTGCGTCGAGGGCTGGGCGCTGTACTGCGAGACGCTGGGCATCGAGATGGGCATCTACACCACGCCGCACGAACACTACGGCCGGCTGGAGATGGAGCTGTGGCGCGCAGCAAGGCTGGTGGTGGACACCGGCATCCATGCCCAGGGCTGGACGCGTGAGCAAGCGGTGGACTACATGACGCAGCACCTCACGCTGTCGCCCGAGACCATCGCCGGCGAAGTGGACCGCTACGCGGCCCTGCCGGCCCAGGCGCTGGGCTACCAGATCGGCAACCTGTGCCTGCGCGGCCTGCGCCGGAAGGCAGAGGCGCAACTGGGGGCGCGCTTCTCGCAACGCAGCTTCCACACCGCGGTGATGACCGCCGGCGCCGTCACCCTGCCGGTGCTCGAAGACCTGGTGGGCGACTGGCTCGCCGCACAAGCCTGAGAGCACTGCGATGCCGATGGACCCCACGACCGGTGTCTTCTACGAACTGCATGGCACGGGTGCGCCGCTGCTGATCGGGCTGCCGCTCTTCGCCTCGCACACGCAGGTCTTCGGTGCCGACAGCGCAGCCTGGTCGAACGGATACCTCGACCGGCTGACCGACCGCTACCGCGTGCTTCTGGTGGACTACCCCAGCATCGGCGGCAGCCGAGATATCGCGCCGCAGGACCTGACCGCCGACCGCGTCTGTGCCGACCTGCTCGGCGTGGCCGCTGCCGCAGGCTTCGACCGCTTCGCCTACTGGGGCTATTCCTGGGGTGGCGCCGTTGGCCTGCAGCTGGCCGAGCGCACCGATCGGCTGACGGCCCTCGTCATCGGTGGCTGGCCGCCGCTGGGCGCGCCGTACGCCGCCATCCTGCAGGCCACGCACCGCAAGGCCGTAGACCCCGAGCCTTCTTCGATGGCCGTGCTGCGCAGCAAGGCGCAATACGCGCAGTGGGGGCACTACTACCAGAGCATGCTCGGCTGGGATGAGGCGGCCAGTGTGGCGCGCATCGCCTGCCCGAAGATGGTCTTCTTCGGCGCCGAGGGCGACCTTGTCGAAGCGGGCATCCCGATCACTATCGCCTCCTCCATCCGCCAGTACCACGCGCAGCTCGAAGGCCAGGGCTGGCGTGTTCACGAAGTGCCCGGCCAGGGCCATGGCGTGTGCCTGATGCCCAACTTGGTGGTGCCTCCGGTGCGTGCGTTCCTGGACGAGGCGCTGGCGTAAGCGCCAGCACTTCGATCGACGACGCCCGCTGATCCGCTTGCCGCTTCCAGGCGAGGCTTCGGCCCTTGCACTGCATTGTTTGGCGGGTGCACCTATCTCCCGCTGAAGGGCCCACGGCCCAGGCTGCCGCCCTAACATCTCACCGCTCGAGCCCTGCGGGCGCGTGTCGCGCGTGCGGCCGAGATTGGAGGAGCCTGCCGATGATCCACGCTGCCGCAGCAGTGCCACCGTTGCCCGATCCAGCGGCCACGGCGCAGCCGGGCGACGCCGCGTCTGTCTTGCTCCAGCCTTGGCCCGGACCTTTGGGTGGCCTGCCGCCGTTTGATCAGGCCAGGCCGCAAGCCATCGAGCACGCATTTCGCGCGGCGCTGGAGATCAAGCGCGCCGAGCTGCTGTCGATTGCAAGCAACCCGCACGCGCCAACCTTCGACAACACGCTGGCCGCGCTGGAGGACAGCGGCCGCGCGCTCTATCGCGTGCAGAAGCTGGCCGGCGTGATGGGCCAGCTGGCGTCCAGCGGCGACATGCCTGCGGTGGCGCAGCGCATGGCGCCGCTGGCCTCGGCACTGGCCGACGAGATGGCGCACGACGCGGCCTTGTTCGCCCGCGTCGATGCGGTGTGGCGCGAGCGCGCGTCCAGCGGCCTGAGTGCCGAGCAGCAGCGCCTGGCCGAAGTGGTGCGCGGCCGCATGCTGCACGCGGGTGCCGCGCTGTCTGCCGCCGACAAACAGCAGCTTCAGGCGTTCAACGCGCGCCTGGCCGAGCTGGGCTCGCGCTTCACCGCCAACCTGATGGCCGAGCAAGCGCGCCAGGCGGTGTTCATCGATGACCGTTCAGGCCTGGCCGGCCTGAGCGCTGCGCAAGTCCAGGCGGCCGCGGCCGCAGCGGCCACCAAAGGGCGCCCGGGCATCTGGGCCGTTCCGAACCTTCGACCCTCGGTGTGGCCCTTCCTGATCCACTCCTCGCGCCGTGACCTGCGCGAACAGGTCTGGCGGATGTGGACCAACCGAGGCGACAACGCGGGCGAGTTGGACAACAAGCCGCTGATGGCCGAGATGCTCGGGCTGCGCGGGCAGAAGGCGCGCCTCCTGGGGCACGCCAGCTATGCGCACTGCATGCTCACGCAGCGCATGGCGCGCACGCCCGAGACGGCGCTGGCGGTGCTGATGCGCACCTGGGGCCCGGTGCTGCAGGCCTCTCGTGCGCAGCTGGCCGAGTTTCAGAAGATCGCCGATGCCGAGGGCGCCAGCATCACGCTGGCCCCGTGGGACCGGCTGCACTATGCCGAGAAGCTGCGCCGCGCGCGCTTCGGCCTGAGCAGCGACGCGGTTCGGCCCTACCTCACGGTGGAGGGCGTCACCCAGGCCATGTTGGCGGCAGCCGGCAAGCTGCACGGCCTGCGATTCGAGCCGCTGCCCGAGGCGCCGCTGGTGCACCCGAGTTGCAGCGCCTATGCCGTGCATCAGGGCGAGTGGCCCCTGGGCGTGCTCTACCTCGACCTGTTCCAGCGCCCGGGCAAGGGCCATGGCTCGCACCAGCAAGAGCTGCGCAGCGCCGAGACCTTCCGCGGGCGTGTGCTGCCGATCTCGCTCTTGGTGTCCGGCGTGCAGATGCCGGCACCGGGCGATCCGGCGCTGATGACCTGGGAGTACGCCAACGTGATCTTTCACGAGCTGGGGCACGGCCTGCACATACTGCTCAACCGCAGCAGCTACCCCAGCCTGGGCAGCATGGCCGTGGCCTGGGACTTTGTCGAACTGCCGGCGCTGCTCAACGAAAGCTGGCTGCCCGACCCCGAGCTGCTTGCCCGCTATGCGCGCCACCACGCCACCGGCGAGCCGATGCCGATGAGCCTGGTGGAAGCCATCAGGGCTGCGGCCCAGTTCGACCGCATCTTCAGCGTCAACCTCGACTTCCTGGCTGGCGCCATCATCGACATGAAGATGCACCTGGCGGCGGACGGCAGTGACGTCGATGCGATCGAGATCGAGCGGCAGACACTGGCCGAGCTGGACATGCCCGCCGCGTGGGACCAGATCATGCGCGTGACGCACAACATGCATTGCTTCTCGTCGAGCTTCTTCGATGGCTACGCCGCGGGGCTGTACAGCTACCTGTGGGCCGACGTGATGGCGGCTGACGTGGCGGCAGCATTTGCCGAATCCCCCGGCGGCCTGTACGACACGGCCACCGCAGCACGCTGGCGCGACACGCTGCTCAGCGTGGGCCACCGCGTGCCCGCCGACGAGGCGTTCCGCAACTTCCGCGGCCGCGACCCGGACCCGTTGGCCTTGCTGCGTCGGTTTGGTCTGCAGACTGCGTGCGCTGCGGCCACCACGGCTTGAAGTTCGACAGCCCGACGCCCGCGCCGTGAAGGCCCGTTCCCGCTACTCGGCCTGGAGCCTGCTAGCCGCGTCGCGCAGCGGCCACGCCGACTGGGCACCCGCATGGCGCGACGCCGAGCCCAAGCCACGCTACGACGTGGTCATCGTCGGCGGCGGCGGCCATGGTCTGGCCACCGCCTACTACCTGGCGAAGAACCACGGCGTCACCAACGTGGCCGTGCTGGAAGCCGGCTGGATCGGCGGCGGCAACACCGGGCGCAACACGACCATCGTGCGCAGCAACTACCTGTACCCCGAGAGCGCGCGGCTGTAAGACTTCTCCGTGCGCCAGTACGAGCAGATGGCGCAGCAACTCAACTTCAACCTCATGTTCAGCCAGCGCGGTGTGCTCACACTGGCGCATTCACGGCACGACCTGGACGCCCAGTCCCGCTGGGCCAATGCGATGCTGTTCAACGGCATCGACGCCGATTTGCTGGACGCGCGCCAGGTGCGCGATCTGGAGCCCAGGCTGAACTTCGCAGCCGAGGCGAGATTCCCGATCCTGGGCGGCTTCATCCAGCGCCGCGCCGGCCCGGTGCGCCACGACGCCGTCGCCTGGGGCTATGCACGCGCGGCGTCGGCGCTGGGCGTGGACATCATCCAGAACTGCGAGTTGACCGGCTTCCTGAAGACGGGTGCTTTGATAAGCGGCGTGCGCGTGCGCTACCGTGGCGCCGACGTCGAGATTCGCTGCGACAAGGCCGCGCTGGCCGTGGCCGGGCACTCGTCGGTGCTGGCGGGTCTGGCGGGCTTCCAACTGCCGGTCACCAGCTACGCGCTGCAGGCCATGGTCACCGAGCCGGTGAAGCCCGTGCTCAACACCGTGACGCTGTCGCCCGCACTCGGCGCCTACTGGAGCCAGAGCGACAAGGGCGAGGTCGTCATCGGCGGAGGCATCGACCACTATCCGTCCTACGCCCAGCGCGGCAGCCTGGCGATCAGCCAGCAGGTGATCGCGGCCACGGTGGAGATGTTTCCCAGCTTCAGCCGGCTGCGGCTGTTGCGCCAATGGGCGGGCATCGTCGACGTGGTGGCCGACTCCAGCCCCATCATCGGCGCCACGCCGGTGCCGGGCCTGTACATCAATTGCGGCTGGGGCACCGGCGGCTTCAAGGCGATACCCGTCGGCGGCTGGACACTGGCCCATGTGCTGGCCACCGGGCGCAACCATGCGCTGGCCGAGCCCTTCCAGCTGGCCCGCTTTCACAGCGGCCGGCTGATCGACGAAGCGGCTGCGGCCGGCATCGCGCACTGAGCCCGACCCCATGATGCAGTTGAGATGCCCCTGGTGCGGCCCGCGCCCCGAGACCGAGTTCCACTGCGGTGGAACCACCGCCATCGCGCGCCCGCCGCTGGACTGCAGCGATGACACGTGGGGGACGTACCTGTTCCTCCGCGCCAACCCCAAAGGCGCGCATGCCGAGCGCTGGTGTCACACCTTCGGCTGCAGCCAGTGGTTCAACGTGATTCGTGACACCGTCACGCACGACGTGACGGCGGTGTACGGGATCACCGAGCCCGCACCGCGCACCACGCCATGAGCGGCCGACGCCTGCCCGCGCCCTTCGGCGACTGGATCGATCGCACGCGTGCGCTGCGCTTCGCCTTCAACGGGCGTGAGGTGCAGGGCTTTGCCGGCGACACCGTGGCGTCTGCTCTACTGGCCCAGGGCCTCACGCACGTGGGCCGAAGCTTCAAGCTGCACCGGCCGCGCGGCATCTTCAGCTGCGGCGTCGAGGAGCCGAGCGCGCTGCTCGACATCGGCCGCGGCGCTGGGCGCACGCCGAACACGCGTGCCACCGACATCGCGCTGCGGGATGGCCTGCAGGCCTTCACCGGCAACGCCTGGCCGAGCCTGGGCTTCGACATCGCCGCCGTCAGCGACCGGCTGTCGGCCTGGCTGCCGGCGGGCTTCTACTACAAGACCTTCATGTGGCCGCACTGGCACCTGTTCGAGCCGGCTATCCGGCGCATGGCGGGCCTGGGGCATGCCGCAGACGCCGCCGACCCCGAGCGCTACGACGAGGTGTCGGTGCAGGTGGAGGTGCTGGTGGTGGGCGGCGGTGCGGCGGGCTTGCAGGCGGCGCTCTCGGCAGCCAGCGCCGGGCGCGAGGTTCTGCTGCTGGAAGGCGACCCGCAACTCGGCGGCTGGCTGGCGACCCAGCGCGATGGGCGTACTCTGTGCCAGGCGCTGACGGGCGCCGTCACGGCAGCAAGCTTGCGCGTGCTCACCCGCACCACGGCCGTGGGGCTGTACAACCACGGCCTGGTCTGCGCGGTGCAGTCCTTCGAGACGGCCGATGCGCCGGGCCCCGTGCGCGAACGGCTCTGGAAGATCCGCGCCCGGCAGATCGTGCTGGCCACCGGCGCGTTCGAGCGGCCGATGCTGTTCCCGGACAACGACCGCCCCGGCGTCATGCTGGCCGGTGCGGTGGAGCGCTATGCGGCGCACTACGGCGTGGCTTGCGGGCAGCGCGTGCTCATTGCCGCGGCCTGCGACAGCGCCTATCGCGTGGCGCAATCGCTGGTGAGTGCCGGCATCGAGGTGGCGGCCATCGTCGACCGACGCGACGCCGCCGACATCCAGTCCGGCGCGCCCTCGGGCGTAGCGCAGATCGTGGGCAGCGCCGTCGTGGCGGTGAGCGGCCGGCGCGCCGTCACGGGGGCGCGCGTGGCGGGGGCCACGGCACGCGGCTTCGATGTCGACCTCATCGCCAGTGCGGGCGGCTTCACGCCCAACGTCGGCCTGTGGTCGCAGGCGGGTGGCCGCCTGCAGTGGCAAGGTGAATCGGCCATGTTCGTGCCGCTCAGCGGCCCCGCAGGCGTCACGGTGGTGGGGGCATGCGCAGGCTTGTTCGACCTGGATGCCGCCCTGCAGCATGCGGATGAAGTGGGGCGGTTGCCGCCGGGCAGCGCAGTGTCGATGGCCCCCCGAACACTCACGGCCGGCCCCGGCCGCGTCACCGCGGACAACCGTCCAGCAGCGGGCTGGCTGCCCGCGCGCCCCGGCAAGATGTTCGTCGACCTGCAGAACGATGTGGCCACGGCGGATGTCGAGTTGGCCGCGCGCGAAAGCTATCGCTCGGTCGAGCATCTCAAGCGCTACACAACCACCGGCATGGCCACCGATCAGGGCAAGACCAGCAATGTGAATGCGC
>JBBQOR010000027.1:0-11609 GCA_038331055.1 Burkholderiales bacterium | reverse complement strand
GCATCAGCGTGTGGTTGGTGTAGCTGACGGCCTGGCGCACGATGCGCCAGGCGGCGTCCCAGTCCAGACCGTGCTCGTCGATCAAGAGCCGCAGCAGCTCGAGCGGCACGATCGCCGGGTGCGTGTCGTTCAGGTGCACCGCGTTGCGCTGGCCCAGGTTGTCGAGGTGGCCGTGCTCCTTCAGGTGGCGCGCGACGATGTCCTGCAGCGAGGCGCTGACCAGCAGGTACTCCTGGCGCAGCCGCAGTTCGCGTCCGGCCTCGGTGCTGTCGTCGGGGTAGAGCACCCAGTTCAGGAGGTCAGCGGCCAGCCGGTTGCGGCCCGAGGCCAGGTGCTCGCCGCGGCAGAACATCGCGAAGTCGATCGCCCCTTCGGCCTGCGCGCTCCACTGGCGCAGCGTCGAGACGCGCTCGGTGCGGTGGCCGGGCACGATGAAGTCGTAGGCGATGGCCACCACACGCTCGGCCGGGTGCCAGCGGCGTGCGCTGGCAAAGCCGCTGCCTTCGCCGTCGACGCGGCCGCCAAAGCCCACCAGGTAGCGCATCTCGGGGCGCGGGATCTCCCACGCGTTGCCCAGACGCAGCCAGTGGTCGGGGTGCTCGACCTGCCGGCCGCCCTCGATGCCCTGGGCGAACATGCCGTACTCGTAGCGCACGCCGTAGCCGAAGGACGGCACGCCCAGCGTGGCGAACGAGTCCAGGAAGCACGCCGCCAGCCGGCCCAGGCCGCCGTTGCCCAGTGCCGCATCGGCCTCGGTCTCGAGCACGTCGCCCAGCGCGATGCCGGTGGGCTTGAGCACGGTGCGCAGTTCACTGTCGAGCCCCAGGGCGGCCAGCGCGTTGCCCAGTGCGCGGCCCATCAGGAACTCCATCGACATGTAGTGCACCCGGCGGCCGGGAGACTTGGCGCTGGTCATCGAGCGCCGGTCGGCCGCCTGCGTGCGTGCCCAGCGGCCGAGCAGTTCGTCGCGGCAGGCGTCGGCCGCGGCGCGCAGCGCGGCCAGCGGCGTGTCGGGGTCGGCACTGGCCGCCAGCGCGCGGCGGAAAGCTTCGCGGAAGGCGGGCGACAGCCGGGTTTCGGTCTCTGCACTCATCTCAACTTCTCCAATGGACACGTTCGCCGCAGGGCGTGCGACGACCACCGCTCAAAGCTGCTCGATCACCTCGCGCCGCTTCTGCTCGAGCTCTTGCTCGGTGATCAGGCCCGCGTCGCGCAGGCGCCGCAGCGTGCGCAGGCGGTACTCCTGCTCCTCGAAGAATGCCGCATCGCGCGCGCGCCGCGGCTCGGGGGCCCGCGGCGGCGCCGCGGCCTCGGCAGCGGCCGCAGGCATCGCTGCGGCCGTCGGGCGCACAGGCATCGTTGTCGTCGTCGCCGCCGCGGCGGCGGTCGTGGCCGCTGCAGCAGCCGGGGACACCGTGGTCGGTGTACTGCCCGGCTGCAGCAGGCTCTGCATCGAAGCCGGCGCGGCCGGCGTCACCACCGCCGAGCGCGCCGGAGCGGCGGCGGGTACAGCGCCGAAGAGCCGGCCCGCGCTGTCGAGCGCGCGCGAGAACCAGCTGCCGCCGGTTGCGGCGGCGGGTGCTGCCGCGGTGGCCGCCGCAGCCGTGGCCGCCACCGCTGGCGCCGTCGCAGGCCGCGCCACGCGGGTCTCGCGCGTCAGGCCGGCGAGCGCGCCGCCGCCGCGCAGCAGCGCCTCCTGGCGGCCGGGATTGGGCTCGAGCAGGTCGACCACCGCGGTCGCCGGCGCGCGGTCGCCGGCGAAGCCGGGTGCCTCGAGCGGGCGGCCAGCGGCCGGCTGTGCGGCACCGAGTGCCAGCCGTTCGAGCGCGCTGCCGGCCGGGTTGCCCAGGCGCAGGTCGGTCTCGATGCTCAGCTTGGCCGCGGTGACGAAGGCGGTGATCGACCAATTGTCTGGCGACTGGTTGGCGGCCAGGAAGCTGCCGGGCACGAAGAACGAGATACTGCGCCCGCGCACGCGTACGTCAGTCGCGAAAAGCACCGAGCGGTCGATGGTCGCGCCGACCTCGGCACCACCGCCCGGCTGCGCCTGCTCCAGCGTCTCTTGCAGCTGGCGGCGCATGAGCTCGGGTCGCGGCGTCAGGACGATCGCCTTGTCCCAGGCGTGCGCGGCGTCGATGCGCACGCCGCGGCCGGGCAGCGTGGCCGTGTTGCCTGAGCCGGCGATGCGGTCGGTGTCGATATAGACATCGAGGTTGAAGGCGAAGAAGCCGCGCCGCGCGAAGACGGCCAGCGACTCGTTGCCGCCGCTCTCGCTGGTGTAGCGGGCCGGGTCCTTGATCGGGTTGCGCATGCTGGCCTCGAAGCGCCAGCCGCCGTCCTCACGAAAGACGCGCAGCGAGCGCAGGTCGAGGTCGCCGCGCTCGAACTCGCTGCGCCGCGGATAGACCAGCGTGCCGTCGCCATGGTCGTCGGCCTCGGGATCCTCGATCACCAGCACCGGCGTCTGCGCGAATGCGGTCGCGCTGGCCAGCAGCAGCAGCAGGGCCAGCAGGGTTCGGGTCTTCATCGGACAGGTCCTCCGCGCGCGCGCCAGGGCGTCGAGCGTAAATGAAAACGGGCCCGCCCCGCCCGGGGAAGGGCCCGCCACAGGCCACCGGCACAAAGCCGGCAGCAGGCCTCAGCCGACCATCAGAAGATGGCCTTGAGGAAAGCCTTCATGCGGTACTGCTTGATGTCGGCAATAGTGCCGCTCTCCGTCGGATCGCCGTCGCCGCTGATCCACTGCGCCAGGCCGCCGACCTCGAGGCCGGCCAGGTTGTAGGTCATGCGCACGCTCAGGATGTCCTTCTCGTTCTCGATCCTGCTGCCGCTGCGGGTGATGTCGCGGCTGTAGCGGCCCCAGGACAGGCTGCCGTACAGGTCGCCGAAGAGCTGGTTGCCGAGCGAGAAGGTGTAGCCGGTGTCGGTGGTATCGCGGTCGTCGGTGGCGTTGCTGAGCTGGCCGTTGTTCTTGTCGCCGACGCGCTTGTACTTGAAGCCGGTGTCGAGCCCGCCCAGGACCGGGAACACGCGGCTCACCTTGAAGACCACGATGCTCGACTTGCGGTCGTTGTTGAGCGCGTAGTAGTTCGACAACGGCCCGGTGGCCGAGTAGTTCTGCCAGTTGTAGTTGTAGCCCAGGCGCGTCAGCTCGAGCGAAATCGGCGTCTTGGCGATCTCGTAGCCGAGCACCAGCGTGTGGCCCTTCCAGCCCTGAACGGACTCGCTGGGCGCCTCGTCGAAGTCCATGTTCTCGTTGTTGACGAGACCATTGGCGCCGGCCGCAAGACCCGGGCTCGAACGGCAGACACCGCCGCCGCTGATGTGGCACAGCGGCGAAGCCGGGCCCTGGTTGTAGTCCTTGGCCGCGCCACCGGCCCACAGCGAGTCACCCCACTTGAACCAGGCCGCCTCGTTGCCCTCGGTCAGCAGCACGTCGCTCTCGTGGCGCGCGGCGGTGTTGCTGTAGAAGCCGGCGCCGATGTTGAAGTACTGGTAGTTGACGCTCAGGCCCGGCACCGGCAGCGCAGAGAGGTCGAGGTCGAGCTTGAAGGCGCGGCCGTTGACGCTGGACTTGGGGCTGTTGATCCACGGCTGGTCGAACAGCGGCGCCTTGTACTCGCTGCGGTAGTAGGCCGCGCGCAGGTCGATGCCGTTGACCGGACTGCCCTCGGTCTTCAGCATGAAGACGCGGTTCTTGGCGAAGGTCTGGCGGTCGCGGCCGTCGAGCTCGTTGGTGTCGGCCGGGTCGAGCACGTGGTCGTCGAACCACTGGTAGCTGCCGGTCGTGTTCCATCCCGCCAGCGGCATCTTCAACTGGGCGATGTAGGTCGCCTCCTGGAACTGCGTCGAGTCGGTGCTGCAGCAGCTCGCGCCCTGGCCATAGTTGCTCTGCAGGTAATTGGGCAGCGACAGCCGCCCCGCCGACCAGGTGCCGCCTCCGACGAACGGGCCCTTGAAGTAGAAGCCCTTGTAGTTCTCGCGGTCGATGTAGCGCACCTTGCCGACCGTGAAGGGGTCGAACTGGCCCCAGTCGTTGGAGCCGATCAGCGCGGTATCGAGCCAGCTGTAGCCGGGTGTCAACAGCACGTAGGCGCCGCGCAGCTTCATGTTGCTGGCGCGCGGGGCCTCGGCCTCGGTGCCGCCGAAGCCGCCGAAGTCAGTCCAGTAGGCCGCCGGGCTGCGGCTTTGCAGCCGGATGCCGGCCTCGACCTGCCTTGAGATCGTGGCCTTCATGCGCAGTTCGAACTCTGTCCACTGGCCGTTGTCGGTGCCGGCGGTGGTGTCGCCGCTGGCGACGCTGACCTTGCGCTGGTCGCCGTCCAGGAACTTCATGTAGATGTTCGAGCCGCCGAAGTCGATCTTCTGGGCCAGGGCCGGACCGGCCAGCGCGAGCAGGGCGGCCAGCGCCAGGGGCCTGAGGGCATTCCTTCTCATCGGGAGTTCTCCTTGTCGGTTGCTTTGTGGAATCACTTCTTCACCATCACGAGGGTGGCACGCTTCTTCGGCTCGCCATTCGGGCCGCACTCGAACTTCAGCATCTCCGACTGCCTGGCGTTGGGGCCGTCGAGCACGTCCATCGTGTGCGGGTCGCAGTCGCCGTCGTTGCCGCCGCCGAAGCGGTGCTGACCCTCGTACTCGTTGACCTTGCGCGTCAGCATGTCGGTAGCCGCGGGGAAGCCTTCGTTGGACTGCATCACCACCTGGTAGCTCCAGCCGTCGACGTTGCCGTCGCCGCCGAGTTCGGCCAGCGGCACCGAGCCGCTGATCGTGCGCGCACGGCCGCGCGTGATGTTGGGCACCACTATGTCCTTGGCGAACTTGGCCGCCTTGGCCTCGCCCTCGGCGGTCACGCGGCCCTTCTTCTGCGGCGACAGCACGACCACCTTGTTCCACTCGCTGCCGGGTGCGAACTCGATGTTCAGCCCGGGCGGCGCATCCTTGAAGCCGCCGGGCGCGCCGGTCTTGATGAAGACGAAGATCATCTGCACCGCGAAGCCCCCGCCCATGCCCCAGGGGTCGTCGAGCGTGGACGCGACATCGACCGTGAAGTCGACATTGGCGCCGCTCTTGACCGCGCTGAACTTCAGCAGGTCGAACGAGCCGGCCTTGTAGACCGCATCGGTCGGATAGGTGTAGTTGCCGGGGCCCTTGTCGTCACCGCGCGGGTCGGTGAATTCGACGGCGTGCGCGGCGCCGAAGGCGAGCAGGGTGGCAAGCGCGAAAGCGCTGCGGGTGAACTTGCTTTTCATGTGAGCTCCTCTTGACGGGGGACGGGTTTCACTTGACGCTGCCGGCGGTGAGGCCGGAGACCAGGTACTTCTGCAGGTAAAGAAACAACACGACGACCGGCAGCGACACGATGACCGAACCGGCGGCAAAGAAACCCCATTGGGAGGAAAAACCCCCGACGAAGAATCTCAGACCGACCGGCGCCGTGTAGTTGGACTCGGACTCCATGAACACGGAGGCAAGGATGAATTCGTTCCACGCCGTCATGAACGAGAACAGCGCGGTGATGGCGATCGCCGGCTTGGCCAGCGGCAGGATGATGCGCAGAAAGATTGTCCGGCGCGAGGCGCCGTCGATGATCGCGCTCTCTTCGATGTCGTACGGGATGGTGTCGAAGTAGCCCTTGAGCATCCACACGCAAAACGGAATCGCGGTGGTGGCGTAGACGATCACCAGACCCCAGAAATTGTTGCCCAGGCCCAGCCACTTGACGATGATGATGAACAGCGGGATCAGCATCAGCGTGCCAGGGAACATCTGCGAGACGAGGAAGGCGAGCATGCCGGTCTCGCGCCCGGCAAAGCGGAACCGGCTGAATGCGTAGGCGGCCGTGCAGGCCAGGAAGACGCCCAGCACGGTGGTCATCAGCGAGACCAGCACGCTGTTGAGCAGCCAGCGGCCGAAGGGCTGTTCGGTCATCACATCGACGAAGTTCTTGACCGAGAAGTGCGCCGGCCAGGGCACCACGCCGCGCAGCCGCTCGAGGAAGCCCGGGTCCTTGGGCAGGTCGACGAGGCCGACGCTCTGCTGGCCCGAGAAGGCCAGCGCCAGCACCCACAGCACCGGGTAGATAGTGACCAGCGTGAAGCTGATCAGACCCAGGTGGATCCAGAAGTGGCCTTTGCGGTGGGGCGTGCGCGCGGCGGCCATCTCAGTAGCTCTCGGTGGCGCGTGTCATGCGGGTCTGGAAGTAACCGTAGATCAGAAGGATGATGAAGATCACGGTCGAGTAGGCCGCGGCGTAGGCGTACTGGTATTGCTCGAAGGCGATCTTGTAGGCCTTGGTGATCAGGATCTCGTTGGCGCCGCCGGGCTCGCCGCCGCTGACCAGGAAGATGATGTTGAACATGTTGAAGGTCCACACCACCGACAGGATGATCGCCGGCACCAGCGTGGGCCGCAGCAGCGGCAGCGTGATGCGCCGCAGCTGCTGCCAGCGCGTGGCGCCTTCCACCTCGGCTGCTTCGTACATGTCCTTGGGAATCGACTGCAGCGCGCCCAGGATCACCACCATCATGAACGGAAAGCTCAGCCAGCCGTTGGTGACCAGCCCGGTGACGAAAGAGCTGACCACGCCGTCGAACCAGCGCACCGGCTCCATGCCGAACATCTGCAGGAACTGGTTGATGACGCCGAACTGCGGATGGAACATGCCGCGCCAGACCAGCGCGGTGATGTAGTTCGGGATCGCCCAGGGCAGGATCAGCAGGATGCGGTAGATGGCCTTGCCACGCAGCCCTTCGGTGTTCAGCGCCAGCGCGAGGATGAAGCCGAAGGTGACGCCGACGGTGACGTTGGTGACCGTCCAGATGACGGTAATCATCAGCGTCCAGTAGAAGTTCTGGTAGTTGAAGACCGTGCCTTCGGCCGTGGTGCTGACGATGTTGAAGTCGCCCAGGATGGCGACGAAGTTGTCCACACCCACCCAGCGCTCGCGAAAAGGCGCGGACTCGTTGAACAGCGTGGTGTCGGTGAACGCCAGCCCGATGCCGTAGAAGAAGGGGAAGAACACCAGCACCAGCATGCCCAGCATGGCCGGCGCGATGTAGGTATAGGCGTCGGCGTGGGTGCGCAAGGCGGCCGCGGTGCGCGCCGCATAGCCCTGCACGAAGTACAGCAGCAGCGCCAGGCCCAGCAGGTTGACCGCCCACAAGCTGCGCTGCAGGAACATCGCGTGCGGCTCCTGCGCCGCTGTACCGGTGCGCGCGAGCACGCTGCCGTCACCCCCGATCAGGCCGAGCGGGCGGGCGAACGCGTCGGTGTCCCACGGGCTGGCCGACGAGGCGGACAGTGCGGCGGTCTCACGCCCGACGCCGCTGCGCGCATGCAGCGCCGCGGCGGCAGCCTGCACCTTGGCCACCGCCACATCGGCAGTGGCGGTGGCCTCGGCCATCGTGCCCAGCCGATGCTGCTGGTAGCCCGCGGCCAGCACCAGCAGCACCACGACGGCCACCGCGCGCGTGACTTCGAATCGCCGCTCGGGGTGCAGACGCAGCAGGGCGCCGATGACCAGCGCGGCGGCCAGCACCGCCAGCGGCAGCGCCCAGCCCGCGTCGACCGTCGCCAACGAACTGCGCGCACTGAACTGCGCCTGCACGATGCCCTCGAACTGGCCGTCCACCAGATAGGGCACCGTGACCACCACCACGCCGCCGCCGCGTTCGTCGATCTGCAGCGTCTTCTTGCGCGCGCCGCCTTCGCTGCGGTTGGTCTCTGCGGCCGCACGCAGCAGCGTGGCCAGGTCGAACAACGGCTTTTCTTCGCGCCGCAGTGCACGCGGCGCCTCGTCCTCGGCCCGCGTGGACGCCAGCAACTGGCGCCCTGCGACCACCTGGGCCGACTGCAGTGCCGGCCACTCGGCCTTCCAGCGCGCCAGCCGCGCGGGCAGATCGGCCTCGGCCGCGCCGGCCAGCGACGCGCCGAGGGCGTTGGCCGCCAGCACCACCTCGCGCTGCTTCTGCTGCGTGGCCAGGTCGCCGCCGACGCCGTTGACCAGCCAGACACTGAGCGCCAGCACGAGTGCCATCGCCGCGCCCAGCCCGGGCCACGCCGAGCGCGCAAGCCAGCCCGGCACGGCCGGGGCCGGCGCGGGGGCAGCAACGCTCAGGCTCATGGAGTCTTGGGCACGAGTGACGACGGGCCGCGGGCCTTACTTCGTCTTGCGCAGCGCGCTGATGCTGTCGTTGATGGTGCCGGCCGCTTCCTTCAGCGCCGCCTCGACGCTGGCGTTGCCCTTGACGATCTTGTTCATCGCCGTGGTGGCGGGCGACCAGACCATCGTCATCTCAGGCCGGTTGGGCATCGGCTCGGCGTTCTCGAGCTGGTCACGGAAGGCCTTGAGCACCGGGTCGCCGCTGACCTTGGGGTTGTTGTAGACGGCCTTGTTGGTATGCAACTGGCGGCCTTCGATGGCCAGCACCAGGCCGGCTTCCTCGCTGGTGAGGAACTTCGCCAGCTCGTAGGCCAGTTCCTTCTTCGTCGAGCTGGCGGCCACATAGGCGCCCTCGATCGTCATCCACGGGCGCATCGGCTTCTTCGCCGCGTCCAGCATTGGCAGCGGCGCCAGCGCGTAGTTGATCTTCTTGTCGATGTCGCCGACGAACCAGGGGCCGTTGATGACCATCGCCACCTTGCCCTCGTTGAACATCGAGGCGATCAGCGCCTCGCTCGGCTCGGTGGGCATGATGCCGTCCTTCTTGTACCAGGTCATCATCTGGTTCAGGCTGGCCACCGTGGCCGGGCTGTTGATCGTCAGCTTGCCGGCCTTGTCGAACACCGCGCCGCCGAAGGCATTCATCAGCGCCGAGTGGAAGTAGAAGTTGGTGTACCAGTAGGCCAGGCCGTAGCGGCCGCTTTGCGCGTTGGTCAGCGTCTTGGCCAGCTTGACCATCTCGTCGGTGGTCTTGGGCGGCGTCTTCACCAGATCCTTGTTGTAGATCAGCGTGGGCATCTTGTAGTTGATCGGCAGCCCGTAAACGCCGCCCTTGTAGGACATCGCGTCGATCATTCCAGGCAGCAGCCGGTCACGCACCGGCTTGTCGATGAAGAAGTCGATCGGCTCGACCGTCTTGCCGGCCTCGATCCAGCCGCCCAGACGGTCCTGCGCGTAGATGAAGACATCCGGGCCCTTGCCGCGCGGCACTGCGGCGCTGATCTTGTCGGCATAGGCGTCGTAGGGAATCGCCAAGGTGCTGACCTTCATGCCCTTGGCCGCCGGCGTCTTCTCGAACATGCCGACCACCTTCTCGAAGGCGGCTTTCTCGGCGGCGCGGTAGGCGTGCCAGACCACCAGCTCGTTGGCCGCCTGCGCGAAGGCGGTGCCTGAAAGCAGCAGCGCGCCGGCCGCGGCGGCACTGCGAACACGGTGGGTGACGGGGGTGCCGGAGGCCGGGGGGGACATGGCTAGTCTCCTGGGAAGTTCATGCGAGTCGACGTTCGCCCACCGGGTCGAACAGGTGCATTGCTTCGGTACGCACGAGCAGCGTGATCGGCTCGCCCATCGCCGGCAGCCGCGCATGGCTGCGCAGGCGGCCGGCGATGACCTCGCCCTGCAGCTCGAAGTGCACGATCACCTCGTGGCCCAGGGGCTCGAGGATCTCCACCACGCCGGTGATGCTGCAATCGCTTGCCCAGTCCACCTCGTGCGCGGCGCCGATGTGCTCCGGGCGCAGGCCCAGGACCACCTCGCGGCCCTTGTTCTTCAGCGCCGCGGCCTGGAAGGCCGGCGACACCGGCATGCGCATGCCGAAGCACAGTACGTCCGCGCCGTCATCGCTGAGTCGGGCCTTGAGCAGGTTCATGCGCGGCGTGCCCATGAAGCCGGCGGTGAAAAGGTTGTCCGGGGTGTCGTAGATCTCCATCGGCGTGCCGACCTGCGTGAGATTGCTCACCTTCGGGTCGCTGCCGCAGGGCCGCAGCACGGCGATGCGGTGGCCCATCGTCATCGCCTCGACCTGGTCGTGCGTGACATAGACGGTGGTGGTCTGGAGCCGGCGCTGCAGCTTGGACAACTCGGCGCGCATGTGCACGCGCAGTTCGGCGTCGAGGTTGGACAGCGGCTCGTCGAACAGAAAGACGCTGGGGTTGCGCACGATCGCGCGGCCCAGCGCGACACGCTGGCGCTGGCCACCCGACAGCGCCTTTGGCTTGCGGTCGAGATAGGCGTTGAGGCCCAGCGTGTCGGCCGCGTCCTGCACGCGCTGCTTGATCTCGGCCTCGGGGATCTTGCGGATCTGCAGCCCGAAGGCGATGTTGTCGTACACCGTCATGTGCGGGTACAGCGCATAGCTCTGGAAGACCATCGCGATGTCGCGGTCCTTCGGGTGCACGTCGTTGACGAGGCGATCGCCGATCTTCAAGGTGCCGCTGCTGATGGTCTCCAGGCCCGCGATCATGCGCAGAACAGTCGACTTGCCACAGCCCGAGGGCCCGACGAAGACCATGAACTCGCCATCGCGGATATCGAAGCTCAGGTCGCGGATGACGGTGACGTCCGCCGTGTACGACTTGCCGATGTGCTCCAGCGTGATCGAGGCCATCGTCCGCGTGCTCCGTCCTGCCTGCCGCCGCTCAGGGCGTGCCCGGCACGACGATGCGCACCGATTTGGGTGGCATCTGCACCCGCAGGCGGCCTTCGGTGGGCAGCAATAGCTCGCCGCGCAGCCAGTCCAGAGCAGGCGCGGTGGCCCAGCCCGCGGGCAGGGCCAGGTCAGCAGTCAGCGTCTCGTCCTCACGGTTGGCCAGCACGAGCACGCGGTCGCCGCTGGCGGCGTCGGCGCGGGCGAAGGCCAGCACACGGTCGGCTGGTTGGGTCAGCAGCGTGAAGTCGCCGCGCGTCAGCGCCGGGCGTGTGCTGCGGATGGCGATCAGCCGCTTGTAGTAGCTGCGCATCGCCTCGTCGCGCGCCACGCCCTTGCCAGGCTGGATGTCGCGGCTGCCCCAGGGCATGTCGTTGCGGTTGAACGGCCATTCGTGGCCGCTGCGGCCGACTTCCTCGCCGTAGTAGATGACGGGCATGCCCAGCGAGGTCATCTGCAGTGCCGCGCACAGGCGGAAGCGGTCCTTGTCGCCCTTCAGGTTGCCCAGCGCCATAGGCTCGTCGTGGCTGGACAGGTAGTGCGCCAGGATGTAGCCGGGGCGCACGCGGTGGCGCGAGCGCAGGTACGAGCCGTAGGCCACCGTGCGGCCGCGCCCGGTGACCCAGCCCTCGCAACTGCCCTTGAAGCTGAAGTCGAAGCCGCTGTCGACTTCGTCGCGCTGGAAGAATCCATCCAGGCTCTCCGCGGTGCCGCCCCACTGCTCGGCCAGCAGGAAGAAGCCGGCGCCCAGTTCGGCGCGGGTGCGCTTGCGGTGCTCGGCCCAGAAGTCGCTCTCGATGTGCTTGTAGGTGTCCAGGCGGAACCCGGCGACGCCGGCCTTCTTCGCCAGCTCGATGTTGGCGCGCAGCACGTGGTCGCGCACCTCGGGCACTTCGGTACGGAAGTCGGGCAGTCCGCCCACAGCGCACTTGATGGCGTCGACCTCGCAGTTGCCCTCGCCTGCACGCAGCCAGGGCTCGCCGCTGGCGGTGCGGCGGTCGCGGTACTTGCTGGTGTAGC
>JBBQOR010000026.1:0-11778 GCA_038331055.1 Burkholderiales bacterium | reverse complement strand
GGCCCGAAGCCTTGACCGCCAGGGCGTTGTACTTGTCGGCCAGCGCGATGCGCTCGGTGGCGCGGCTGACGATGGGCAGGAACCTCACCCCCAGCGGCTCGCGCGTGCGGCCGGCAAAGAACTCGGCGCACCTTCGGGCTGCCGAGAAAGCCGTCGGGGCGGCCGAGCAACCCCACGGCCGCCAGCGCACCGCGCTCCAGCGTCGCGCGAATGCCGGCGGCGGCATCGGCCTCGCCCAGCTGCGCCCGGGCCGCGCCCGCGCCCAGCCCCGGCAGCAGCAGCGCCACGAGTTTCGGCAGCGCCTGACGTCGCTTCACGCCGCGGACTTTGTTGGATTCAAGCCGCCGCGGGGGCCGCAAGCCCCGCCGCATGCGCCTGCTCATCCGCGTGGTAGCTGCTGCGCACCATCGCGCCCACCGCGGCGTGGCTGAACCCCATCGCCTGCGCCTCGCGGCCGAACATGGCGAAGGTGTCGGGATGCACATAGCGCCGCACCGGCAGGTGGTGGCCGCTGGGCGCGAGGTACTGGCCGATGGTCAGCATGTCGATGTCGTGCGTGCGCATGTCGCGCATGGCCTGCAGGATCTCTTCGTCGGTCTCGCCCAGGCCCACCATCAGCCCGCTCTTGGTGGGCACGCCGGGCACTGCCTGCTTGAAGCGCTGCAGCAGGGTCAGGCTGAACGCATAGTCCGATCCGGGCCGCGCTTCGCGGTACAGGCGCGCGATCGTTTCCAGGTTGTGGTTCATCACGTCCGGCGGCGCGGCACGCAGGATCTCGAGCGCGCGGTCGTCGCGGCCGCGGAAATCCGGCACCAGGATCTCGATCTGCGTGCGCGGCGACAGCTCTCGCGTCTTGCGGATGCACTCGACGAAGTGCGCCGCGCCACCGTCGCGCAGGTCGTCGCGGTCGACGCTGGTGATCACCACGTACTGCAGCTTCAGCGCGGCGATGGTGTTGGCCAGATTGGCCGGCTCGTCGGCGTCCAGCGGGTCCGGCCGGCCGTGGCCGACATCGCAGAAGGGGCAGCGCCGCGTGCACTTGTCGCCCATGATCATGAAGGTGGCCGTGCCCTTGCCGAAGCACTCGCCGATATTGGGGCAGCTGGCTTCTTCGCACACCGTGTGCAGCCGGTGCTCACGCAGGATCTGCTTGATCTCGTAGAAGCGCGTGCTCGGGCTGCCGGCCTTGACGCGGATCCAGTCGGGCTTCTTCAGCCGTTCGGCCGCCACCACCTTGATCGGGATGCGCGAGGTCTTGGCCTCGGATTTCTGCTTGACGGTCGGGTCGTAGGCCTTGGACGTGTCCATCGGGACGGGGCCGGGGCGGCGGCCCGCAGAGACTGGGGATTGCCCTAGTTTATCGACCGCGACCTGGCGCGCAGCGCGGCCACACCGAGCAGACCCGCCAGCAGCAGGGGCAGGGTGGCCGGCTCGGGCACGGTGAAGGCCATCACACCGGCCTCGCGATAGGCCGAGAAGCCGCTTACCACCGGATCAAAGTCCAGGAGGGACAAGCCGAAGCCGCTGGCACGGTTGAAGTCGCCCGTGCCGCCGAGGATCAAGTACTCAATGCCAAGTTGACCGCCGTCCGCGAAATTGCCCGACAGCAGGTCGCCGCTGAGGCTGCCGAACATCGTGCTGCTGAAGTCACTGGACGTGAACTCGAAGTTGCCGCTGAACTCGGTCGGCGTGTCGAAGGCAAAACTGACCTGCGAGAACAAGGACAACGGCGTCGACACCACCGGGAATGGCGACTCGTTGAGGGTGCCCAGCCAAGCGCCGGTGCCTGCGTTGAACACGAGATCGCCGCTGCCGTCGAAGAACACGTCGCGCACCACCGGCGCGGCCTGCGCGCTGGCGCCGACGAACAGCGCGGCGCACAGCGCCAGGGAAGCGCACCACCGGCGCGAGGCTTGGGGCAAGTGAGGCATGGCGTCGACTCCGCTATGAGGGGCTCTGGCGCATACGCGGCCAATGCCGCCGCAGATGCACCCATGAACGTGGGGGTCGGCTCGGCGCATCCACCACCCGGTCGGCCGCGTACAGCCCGGTGCCGGCAACAAGCCGACGGCGTCGCCCGTACCCGGGGGCGCCCCGCCCCCCCGCATCGAACGCAAACCCGAAGGAGAACCCCATGTTCCGATCGATCCTGCGCGCCGCGCCCATGTTGTCGCCCCTTGCCCCGGTCGCCGCCGCCGCCCTGCTGGCCTGTCTGTCACCCGCCCACGCATCAAGCCACCGCGAGGCGCCTTTCATCACCACCAGCCCGAAGGTCGATGCCTCCGACTTCTACATGTTCCGCAGCTACGAAGCCAACCGTGACGGCTACGTGACGATCATCGCCAATTACCAGCCGCTGCAGGACGCTTATGGCGGCCCGAACTACTTCGCGATGGACCCCAACGCGCTGTACGAGATCCATATCGACAACAACGGCAACGCCGTCGAGGACCTGACCTTCCAGTTCCGCTTCACCAACACGCTGGCGCAGGCCGGCAACGGCATCACGCTGGCGATCGGCGGCAAGAACGTCGCCATCCCGCTGGTGCAGGCCGGGCAGGTGATCAACCCGGGCGACGCCACCCTGAACCTGGGCGAGAGCTACACCGTGACGCTGGTGCGCGGCGACCGCCGCACCGGCACTGCCAGCATGCTGACCAACGCGCAAGGCGGCAGCAGCAGCTTCTTGAAGCCGGTCGACAACATCGGCCCGAAGACCATCCCCGACTACCCCGGCTACGCGGCGCGCCACATCTACAACGTGAACATGCCGGGCTGCGCGATGCCGGCCAAGCTGTTCGTCGGCCAGCGGCAGGACCCCTTCGCCGTCAACCTGGGCACCATCTTCGACCTCGTCAATGCTCCGCTCAGCACCATCACCAACCCGGCGCTGATCGGCGCCGTAGCCAACACCATCGGCGACAAGAACGTCACCACGCTGGCGCTGGAGGTGCATCGCAGCTGCCTGAAGAGCAGCCCGACCGGCGACGAAGTGATCGGCGGCTGGACCACGGCCAGCCTGCGCCAGGCGCGGCTGCTCAACCCGTCGCCGGCCTCGGGCCACCAGACCAGCGAGAAGCCCGGCGGCGCCTGGGTGCAGGTGTCGCGGCTGGGCATGCCGCTGGTGAACGAAGTCGTCATCGGGCTCAAGGACAAGGACAAGTTCAACGCCAGCCAACCCAAGGGCGACGGCCAGTTCATCGACTACGTGACGAACCCGACCCTGCCCAGGCTGCTCGAAATCGCGCTCACCGGTCCCGGTGCGGCGCCGACCAATTTCCCGCGCAACGATCTGGTGACGACCTTCCTCACCGGCATCGCCGGGCTCAACCAGCCGATGGGCGTGGTGGGCTCGGAGATGCTGCGTCTGAACACCTTGATCGCGCCGGTGGCCTTCGCCAACCAGAACCGGCTGGGCATCGTCGGCAACATCCTGGCCGCAGGCACCGACAACGCGGGCTATCCGAACGGCCGCCGGCCGAAGGACGATGTGGTCGACATCTCGCTGGTGGCGATGATGGGCGGGCTGTGCATGGCCAACGGCAATACCAATGCGCTGGGCTTCGGCGCCGCCTGCAACCCGGGCGCCGTGCCGCTGAGCAGCACCTCATTCGCGCTCCATGACGCGGTGGACCAGGCGGTGGTGCCGCTGCTCGGGGCCTTCCCGTACCTGAACACGCCGCGTCCGGGCAGTGGAAATTGAGCGGCCCTTCAAGGAGATGACGATGCGACAAACCCGCCTTCTTGCCGGGTCTGCCCGGCTGGCGGTGCCGGCTGTATTGCTTGCACTGCTCGCCGCCTGCGGCGGCGGTGCCGGCGGGCGCGACGAGCCACCCAGCGCCAGCGCGCTGGAAGTTCCTGCGTCGGCGACAGCCAGCACGCAGGCTTATGTACAGTTCGCCAGCGACCTGCTGACCAGCGAGACGGCGGCACCGCTGGCGATGGCGGCAACCCTGCTGCCACCGACCAGCGAGATCGAAGAACCGCTGCGGCTGCGCTGAGGGCGGCGCGCCCGAGCCACACTGTCGAAGGGGGTCGGGATGCATCACACGCTTCGCCGGACCGCGTGGTGGCCCGGGCTTGCCGTCGCGCTGCTGGCCGGCCCCGCCGAGGCGCAACAGGCTGCCCCGCAGACGCCGTCGGCACCAGCAACGCGGCCAGCGAAGGTGCGGTGACCTCGCGGCTGATCGCCAACCGCCCGGCTATCGCTGGCCGACGCGGCGGCCTTTGCCCAGGTCACGCTGGGCGGCCACTGTCGGCATCGAAAGCCCGCTTTCGCGACCTTGCGCCAGAGGGCCAGCGGGTGCCCGGCGCCGTCAACAGGGTGGCGGCCTTCGGGCTGCACTACGGCGGCGAAGGCCCCTTCGGCGCGCAGTTCCAGCTGCGCCACTACGGCCCGCGCGACCTGCTGGAGGACTACTTCTACGAATCACGACTGCGCGGCAAGCCCCACGCGGTGGCCGACCGCCACTTTCATCCGGTGGAGCCGCGCAGCGCCCGGTTGACGCTGCGGCTGGCGCTGTGACCGCAGGCGCGGCGCCGTGGCGCTCAGACCAGCAGCCGCTGCAGCTGGGCGGCCAGGGCGTGCGCCACGTCGTCCCATTCCAGCCTGAGTCCGATCGAGGCCAGGTCCACCGTGCGCAGCCCGGCGTAGCCGCAGGGGTCGATGCGGGTGAAGGGCTCGAGGTCCATCGCCACGTTCAGCGCCAGGCCATGCCAGGCGCAGTGCCGGCTGACCTTGATGCCCAGTGCGGCGATCTTGCCCAGACCGGCGAAGCGCTCTGCCGTTGCGGCGCCGGGCGCGGCCGGCTGCAGCCGCGCGTGGCCGAAGGGCTGGTCCAGGCGCACGTAGATGCCCGGCGCGCCGCGCACGCGGTGGCCGGTGACGCCGAAATCGGCCAGCGTGCGCAGCACCGACTCTTCGAGCCGGAACACATATTCGCGCACGAACAAGCCCTGCCGGCGCAGGTCGACCAGCGGATAGGCCACCACCTGGCCCGGGCCGTGGTAAGTCACCTGGCCGCCGCGAGTTGTAGCCACGACGGCGATGTCGCCGGCCGCATGCACATGCGCCGCACGCCCGGCCACGCCCTGCGTGAAGACCGGCTCGTGCTCGACCAGCCACAGCTGGTCGGCAGTGTCGGCGTCGCGCACCGCGCTGAACTCGCGCATCGCGGCTTCCACACCGGCATAGGCCCGGCGGCCGAGGGTCAGCACCTGCATCGGCGCAGTCTATGCGGCCATGCGAGATCGATCCACGAAAGGTCTGCGCCCGCTCACCGACCAAGCCCGGTGTGCCGGCGTATCGTCGTCGCCAACCGCCGCCCATGCCCTCGCCCTTGCCCTTGCCCATGCCCGCCCACACGATGAACCCGATCCTGCGTCTGCTCTGTTTGTGCTGTCTGCTCGCCTTGGCTGCGCCGGCGCATGCCGAGGCGCCCCCACCCGCACTGGCGCGCGCGCTGCAGGCCTATGAGCGCGGCGACTACGTCGCGGCGCGCCGCGGCTTCGAGCCCCTGGCGCGCAGCGGCGTACCGGCCGCGCAATACAACCTGGCGGTGATGCACCTGCGCGGCGAACTGCCGGCGCCCAGCCCGCGCGAGGCGCTACGCCTGATGAGGCAGGCGGCCGACGCCGGCTTCGTGACCGCGATGTTCGGCCTCGGCCAGCTGCACGACAGCGACGCGCTGGGCAAACCCGACCTGAGGGCCTCGGTTGGCTGGTATCTTCGCGCAGCCGAAGCCGGCAGCGTGGACGCGCAGGTGGAGGTGGCCACCGCGGCGTACCTCGGGCGTGGGGCTGCGCGAGACCGCGCCGTGGCGGCGCGCTGGTACCGCGAAGCCGCCAAGGCCGGTGATGTCGGCGCGCAGTACCTGATCGCCTCGATGTACGAACAGGGCGACGGCGTCGAGCGCGACCTGCGGCTGGCCCGCTACTGGTACGACATCGCCGGGCGCAACGGCGACCCGGTGGCGCCGGGCAAGGTGCTCGAGCTCGACCAGCGCCTGCGCAGCGGCAGCCAGCCGGGTTGACGCAGCCGCTCAGTCCGGACGCCCGGCCAGCCGCCGGAAGGCTTTCAGCACCTGCGGATCGGCGCTCTGGAAGGTGGTGAAGCCGCCCAGCCCGCGCGCGCGCACCACCAGCCGCGGCACCAGCAGCCACTCCAGACCGCGCACGTGGATCAGCTTGACCTGCGTGATATCAGCCAGTTGCACCTCACGCGTGCGCAGGCCGCGCTGGCGCACAGAGCGCTCGTCCACCCGCGTGCGACCGACGAGCACGGCCCACAGCCCGCTGGCGATGACCAGCAGCACGATGAGCAGCACCAGCAGCCCGCGCCAGCCGAGCGGTGCCCAGGTCACCTCACGCGCGGCCTGCACGCCGGCCACCAACAGCAGCGCCACCATCGCGCCGGCCACCAGCTTGAGGAAGACAGGGAAGGACGGCCCCTCGACAGGGGTCTGCGGCGCCTCGTCCATCGTCGAGTGGGCCGGCGGCGCCGCTAGAGCACCACCTTCACCATCGGGTGCGTGCTCAGCGTGCGGTAGAGCTCGTCGAGCTGTTCGCGGCTGGTCGCGGTGATGGTGAGGGTCAGGCCCAGGTAGTTGCCGGCCTTGCTGGTGCGGCGCTCGATCGTCGCGGCATCGAAGGTGGGGTCGAACGAGCGGGCCACGACGATCATCGCCGCCTCAAAACCCTCGGCCTGCGCGCCCATCACCTTGATCGGGAAGGCGCCGGGGTACTCGATCAGGCTCGGCGCTAGCGTGCTCGGGTTCGGGTTCACAGCCGCTCAGATCGACATCGAGGCCTTGGCGCGCTGGTAAGCCTCGTGCAGCCGGGCATACACCGGGCCGGGCCTGCCGCGCAGGGCGCCGTGGCCGACCGCCTCGCGGTCGATCTGGGTCACCGGCAGCACCTCTTTGGTGGCCGAGGACAGCATCACCTCGTCGGCGGCGCGCACATCGGACTCGGAGATGGGACGCAGGTTGTAGGCGATGCCTTCGTCCTCGCACAGTTCGCGCAGCAAGTCGAAGCGGATGCCCTCGAGCACATGCTCGCTCTTCGGCGGTCCCAGCAACGCGCCTTCGTGGGCGATCCACACGTTGCTGGCGGCCGCCTCGGTCAGCCAGCCGTCGCGGAACATGATGGTCTCCAGCGCCCCCTGGTCGGCCGAGATCTGCCGCGCCAGCACGTTGCCCAGCAAGCTGGTGCTCTTGATGTCGCCGCGCTCCCAGCGGAAGTCACGCGCGGTGACGCAGGCGACACCCTGGTGACGCTGCTCGGCACTGGCGGACTTCATCGGGCTGACCATCATGAAGACGGTCGGCGTCACGCCCTGCGGCATCACGTGGTCGCGCGGTGCGACGCCGCGCGTGAGCTGGATGTAGACCACCTGGTCGACGGCGCCGGTCTCGTCGGCCAACTGGGCCACCAGCGTGCGGCAGCGCTCGAGCCACTGCTCACGCGTGTAGGGGTTGGTGATGCGCAGCTTGGACAGGCTGCGCGACAGGCGCGCCATGTGCTCGTCGAAGCGGAACAGCCGCCGCGCGTAGACCGGCACCACGTCATAGATGCCGTCACCGAAGATGAAGCCGCGGTCCAGCACGTTGACCTTGGCTTGGCCGACGCGGGTGTACTCGCCGTTCAGATAGCAGGGCGTGTCGTTCATGGTCGTCGCCTCGAGGGACGATTTCATTGTGTCACGCGACCCCGGCGCAACAGGCGCCCGGCGCGTGCGCCGCTGCCCTCGCCCTGCTCGACCGCTGCCACACCGGCGACGAAGACCCAGCGGATGCCGATGGGGGCCTGCTCGGGTTGTTCGTAGGTGGCGCGGTCGAGCACCGTGGCCGGGTCGAACAGCGTCAGGTCAGCGTGCTGGCCGGCGGCGATCAGGCCGCGCCCGTGCAGCCCGAAACGGCGCGCGGTCAGCCCGGTCATCTTGTGCACCGCGGTCTCCAGCGTCAGCAGCCGGCGCTCACGCGCGTAGTGGCCCAGCACACGCGGAAAGCTGCCCCAAAGCCGCGGGTGCGGGTGGCCTTCTCCGGGCAGGCCGTCGCTGCCGATCATCGCCAGCGGATGCTGCAGGATGCGCTCGAGGTCCTCATCGGCCATCGCGAAGTAGATCGCGCCGCCGGGCTGCAGCCGCTCGGCCATCGTCACCGGGGCGACGCCGGCTTCGGCGGCCAGCTCTGACAGCAGCCGGCCGGCAGCACCGGGCGCCACCTTCGACCAACTGATCATCACGTCCTTCGACGCCGCCACGCGCGAGGGCAGCAGCATGGTGGACGAGGCGGTGTACGGGTAGCAGTCCAGGCACACGCGCTGCTGCAGCGAGGCGGCCTCGATCAATGCCAGCGTCTGCAGTGATCGGCCATGGTTGGCCGGGCCCATCAGCTTGTGGTGCGACAGCACCAGCTGCACATCCAGCGCGCGGCCGATGGCAAAGGCCTCGGCCAGCGCAGCGTCGATGGCATCGCCTTCGTCGCGCAGGTGCATGCTGATCAGCCCCTGACCGGCCAGCGGACGCGCGACCTCGATCACCTCCTGCGCCGTGGCGGCGCGCGCCGGCGGGTAGTACAGGCCGGTGGACAGCCCTGCCGCGCCGGCCTGCCACGCCTGGGCGAGCGCGCTGCGCATGCGCTCGACCTCCACCGGCGTCGCCGGCCGGTCGAGCGAGTCCATCGCCGCGGCGCGCAGCGAGCTGTGGCCGACCAGCGCGAGTGTGTTGATCGCCAGCGGCGCCGCGTCCAGGGCGTCCAGGTAGTCGGCAAAGCAGGCGAAGTGCGGCTGGCCCGCGCTCATCAGGTCCAGCGGCGGCGGCGAGCCCGGCGGCGCAGTGGGCGCCAGGCTCAGGCCGCAGTTGCCCGTCACCACCGTCGTCACACCCTGCAGCAGCTTGGGCTGGCGAGAAGGGTGCTGAAGCACCAGCGCGTCGTCGTGCGTATGGCTGTCGATGAAGCCAGGCGCGACGATCAGGCCCGCGGCATCGACGCGCCGATGCGCAGGCTCACCCGCCAGGGCGCCCAGCGCCACGATGCGGCCGCCGCGCACGCCCAAATCGGCACGCCAGCGCGGCGCGCCGCTGCCGTCGATGACTTCTCCACCTTCGATCAGCAGGTCAAGCATGGGTTCGGCTCAGTCTCCTTGGGCGCGCGGCGGGCAGCGGCCCTATTTGATCCAAAGCCGCAGCGCATCCCAGGCGCGGCCGAAGATGCCTGCCAGCTCGACCGGCTTTTGCACCACCAGCGGCACGCTGGCCACCGGCGTGCCGGCGGCGGTGGCGATCTTCAGCGTGCCCACGCGCTGCCCCTGCGTCAGCGGTGCCACCAGCGGGTCGGTGCGCTCGACCGTCGTGCGCAGCTTGCTGCCTTCGCCCTTGGGCACGGCCACCCACAGCGCGCCGGCAGCACCCAGCGCCACCTGCGGCTCACGCCCCTTCCACACCGCCACCGTCAGCGCAGGCTGGCCGTCGTCGAACAGGCGCACCGCGTCCCATGCCGTCCAGCCCCAGTTCAGCAGCTTCTCGCTCTCGCCAGCGCGCGCCTCTCGTGAGGCAGTCCCCATCACCACGCTGAGCAGCCGCCGCGCGCCGTTGGGCAGCGCACGCTGGCTGCTGGCCACCAGGCAGTAGCCGGCCGCCTCGGTGTAGCCGGTCTTCATGCCGTCGATCGCCGGGTCGCGGCCGAGCAGCATGTTGCGGTTGTCCTGCCTGATGTTGTTGAAGCTGAACTGGCAGATCGCGTACAGCGGGTAGTAGTTCGGGTGCTCGGAGATGATCTTCGCTGCCACCGTGGCCACGTCGCGCGCGCTGCTGTAGTGGCCGGCTTCGGAGAGACCGGTGACGTTGCGGAACTGCGTGTTCTTCAGCCCCCAGGCCTGCGCCTGACGGTTCATCATGGCAATGAAGTTGTCCAGCGTGCCGCCGGCGGCCTCGGCCAGCGCCACCGAGGCGTCGTTGCCGCTGACGACGATCATGCCGCGCAGCAGCTCGTCCACCGTGGGCGTCATCTTCGGGTCGATGAACATCAGCGAGCCGCCGCCGCGGCGCTCGGCCCAGGCGCGCTCGGACACGCGCACCGCCTGCGCCGCATCGAGCTTGCGCTCCTTCAGCGCGTTGAAGACCAGGTAAGCCGTCATCAGCTTGGTCAGCGACGCGGGGTCGACACGCGCATCGGCGTCGCGCTCGGCCAGCACCTGGCCGGCGCCGACATCGATCAACAGGTACTGGCGCGCTGCGATCTCGGGCGGCTGCAGCGCCTGTGCCAGTGCCAGGTTGACGCCGGCGCAGGCCAGCAGGAGGACGAAGAGTCGTTTCAGGATCAGTCTTTGCAGCGTCATCAGGTGGAGGAATCAGAAGAAGGGTCGAGCAGCATTGACGGCGCCAACGCGCCGACGAGCCAGGCCTTGAGCAGCGCCAGCTGCCCGTGGAAGAAGTGGCCGCCGCCGGGCAGCACGGTGATCGGCAGCGACTGAGGGCGCGCCCAGTCCAGCACGGCAGCCAGCGGCACCACGTCGTCAGCCTCGCCATGCATCACCAGTGTGTCGGCGGGCACCGCGGGCGTGGCGAAGCTGGCCACCGCCGGGCCCACCAGCAGCAGACGGCGCACACCCTGATCGGGCGGCAGCCTGGCCGCGGCACGCGCCGCCATCGCGGCGCCGAACGAGAAGCCGAGCAGCAGCAGCGGCAGGCCGGGTTCGCGGCAGGCGGCGATCACCGCCAGCACGTCGTCCACCTCGCCGTCGCCGCCGTCCCAGGCGCCTTCCGAGGCACCGATGCCGCGGAAGTTGAAGCGCACCGCGCGCAGCCCGAGCTGCACGCAGCCGCGCGCCAGCGTCTGCACCACCTTGTTGTCCAGCGTGCCGCCGTGCAGCGGATGCGGGTGGCACAGCACCGCCACGCCCAAGATGGGCGCGGGCGCGCCGGGCGAATCGATGGCGCACTCGATCTGGCCGGCGGAGCCAGCGATCTGCCGGCGTTCGGTCTGCGCGTTCATCGGGTCGCGCCGCGCCTGCGCCGCGGGCTCATCGGCCCACGCTGTCGGGCAAGCGCAGGCGCTCGACCACCTGGCCCTGCTTGAGGTGCTGCTCGACGATCTCGTCGATGTCGTGGTGGTCGACGAAGGTGTACCAGACGGCCTCGGGGTAGACCACCGCCACCGGCCCGCCTGCGCAGCGGTCCAGGCAGCCGGCCTTGTTGACTCGCACGGCGCCGGGGCCGGACAAGCCCGCCGCCTTGACCGCTTTCTTGCAGTGGTCGAAGGCGGCCTGCGCGTCGTGGTCGTTGCAGCAGGCTTCGCCGCTGGCGCGCTGGTTCAGGCAGAAGAAGATGTGGCGCTGGTAATACGACTGGTCAGTGAGGGTGCTCATAAGCCGATTTTCTCAGGTTGGCCGCGCCGGCCTATTCCCGCGCTGACAAGCGGGCCAGCAACCACAGCAGCGCCGCATACGGCCACAGCCAGCCCAGCCACTGGGCCAGCCCATGAAAGCGGATGAAGCGACCCTGCTCCCAGGCCTGCAGGCTGAGCGCGAAGTACGGATCGGCCGGCAGTTGCGCCACCAGCGCCACCAGCGCCGTCAGCACCACCAGGCCGATCGCGGCCACCAAGCGCCTGCCCATCGGCACCAGCAGCGCAGCGACCAGCAGCGCCAGCGCCAGCGCCAGTGGCGTGCGCGGCGTGGCCCAGGCCAGCGCGTGTTCTGGGCCGAAGTTAAGCGCGGTGGCCAGCGTCATCACCGCCACCGGCCCGCCTGCGCAGCGGTCCAGGCAGCCGGCCTTGT
>JBBQOR010000025.1:0-11831 GCA_038331055.1 Burkholderiales bacterium | reverse complement strand
TACGGTCGCCCCGGTCTGGCCGATGCGATGGCGGCGCAGTATGTGGCCGGCACGCTGCGCGGCGCCGCGCGGCGGCGCTTCGAGGCGCTGCTGCCGGCGCACCCGGCGCTGCGCGCGGCCGTCAGTGCGTGGCAGGAGTCGCTGGTGCCGCTGGCCGCTTCGCTGCAGCCCGTCGCACCCCCATTGAGAGTCTGGCAGCGCATCGAGCAGCGGTTGTGGCCGACGGCCGCGGCGCCCGTGGCCGAGCCGTGGTGGCAGCGCCTGGCGCTGTGGCGCGGCGCCACGGCGGCGGCCGGTGCGGCTGCCCTGGCGATGGCTGTTTTGATGACCGCCCCGCCGCCTGCCCTGCCGCCGGTGGTGGTGGTGCTTCAGAGCACCGCCGAGACGGCCCCCGGTGGCGCCAGCTTCATCGTCGCCAGCATCGCCGGCGACGGCCGCGCGCTGGTCGCCCGTCCGCTGCAGCCGGTCGGCCTGCAGGGCGACCGGGTGCTCGAGCTGTGGTCGGTGCCCGCGGCCGGCAACCCCAGCTCACTGGGCCTGATCTCGGCCAGCGGCGCCACCGTGCTGCCACGCGGCCGGTTGCCCGCGACCCTGCTCAAGGGCGGCACCGCCGCACTGGCCGTCAGCGTCGAGCCGCCCGGCGGTTCGCCCACCGGCGTGCCCACCGGGCCGGTGGTCTACGTCGGCCGGCTGCAGCTCTGACGGCGCCGGCGCGCCAGCGTGCCGACCAGCATCAGCCCGGCGCCAAACAGCGCATAGCTTGCGGGCTCGGGCTCGGGTGTGGCTTAGGGGTTGATCCTGCTCGCCGACTGCGTGTCGCTCGAGTCGACGTCCATCGTGCTGGTGATCCAGCCGCGGTAGGCGCTGAGCTGGATGAAGGCCGAGCCAAAGCCGCCCGGCGCAAAGCTCAGCTGCGCTGTGGTGATGCCCATCAGCAATGAACCGGTGCTGTCGCTGACCTCTCCGAAGAACAATGCACCGCCGCTGTCGCCGCCCTGCACATAAGGTGTGCCAAGAGTGGGGGTGTAGCTGACAAGCCAGTTCACCGGCACTTGCACCACGGGCAGCGGACCGGCGGGCCCATCGGGATCGTAGGGCGCCTGGTCGTAAACCGCGCGCACATCGGCATAGGCATAACCCCGCGGAGACTGGTTCAACCCGGTGGCGATAGTGACGTCAAAGGGCGAATACGAGCCAGGGGCCAACGGTCCGCCCTGGTCGAACAGAGGCAGGTCGGGCGCGGTGATCGGCGTCGACAGGCGCAAGAGCGTCAGATCGTCGCGCGGGAAGGGGTTGCTGCCGACGTTGTACACGGCCGCAACCGACGCGTTGCCCCAGCCGTTCTCGTACAGGCTGCCCGCTGAGAAGTTGAGGTGGCGGGCCGTCAGCACCCAGTTCGGCGTGATCTGCACGCCACGGTCGACATGTTTGTAAGCCGTGCTGTTGGTGCCGCCGACGATCGCCTGCGCAGGCAGCGGGGCCAACAGCGTCAAAGTCAGCGCGGCGCTTGCGGCGCGAAGTCGTGTGTGCATGAAGCCCTCTGAGCCAGCCGGCAATGAAGGATCATCGTAGCGTCAGCCACCGCGCAGCGGGCCCCCTGCTTCGGGGGGCACGCCTGCATGATGACGGGTCAGTGCGCGCCGGCGGCCTGCTCGCCCGCACGCAGCCGGTAGGCCGTGCCGCAATAAGGGCAACGGCCTTCGCCGGTGGTGGCCACGTCGATGAAGACACGCGGGTGGTTGCTCCACAGCGGCATCTTCGAGTTCGGGCAGAAGACGACGCCGGGGCCCTTCAGCTCGGCCGCCATCAACTCGACCACGGCCTTGGGCTCGGTGGGGTGGCTCATCGGGCGCCTCGCGGCCTCAGACGGCCGTCAGCCATTCGGCGTATTTCGGATTGCGGCCGTTGACGATGTCGAAGAACGCCGCCTGGATGCGGGTGGTGATCGGCCCGCGCGCGCCTTCGCCGAGCGGGATGCGGTCCAGCTCGCGGATCGGCGTCACCTCGGCCGCGGTGCCGGTGAAGAACGCCTCGTCGCAGATGTAGACCTCGTCGCGCGTGAGGCGCTTTTCCACCAGCTTCAGGCCCTGATCCTGGCAGATGGCGAAGATGGTGTCGCGGGTGATGCCGTTGAGCGCGCCGGCCGACAGGTCGGGCGTGTAGACCACGCCCTTCCTGATCACGAACAGGTTCTCGCCCGCGCCTTCGCTGACGAAGCCCGAGGGGTCGAGCAGCAGCGCCTCGTCATAGCCGTCATCGGTGGCTTCCATGTTGGCCAGGATGCTGTTGGTGTAGTTGCTCACCGCCTTGGCCTGCGTCATCGTGATGTTGACGTGGTGGCGCGTGTAGCTGCTGGTCTTCACGCGGATGCCGCGCGCCAGGCCTTCCTCGCCGAGGTAGGCGCCCCAGGGCCAGGCCGCCACCATCAGGTGCACGGTGTTGCCCTTGGGGCTGACACCCAGCTTCTCCGAGCCGATCCAGGTCAGCGGGCGCAGGTAGCAGCTCTCCAGCTTGTTCACACGCACCACCTCGCGCTGCGCGTCCATCACCTGCTGCGGTGTGAACGGGATCTTCATGCGCAGGATCTTGGCGCTGTTGAAGAGCCGCTCGGTGTGCTCCTGCAGGCGGAAGATGGCGGTGCCGTTGACGGTGTTGTAGGCGCGCACGCCTTCGAAGGCGCCGCAGCCGTAGTGCAGCGTGTGGGTGAGCACGTGGATCTTCGCGTCGCGCCACTCCACCAGCGTGCCGTCCATCCAGATCTTGCCGTCGCGGTCGGACATCGACATCGGGGTCTCCTGCAGGGGGAAATCGAGCCGGCGATTCTAGGCCGGCGGGTCTTCGGGCCGGCTCAGCGTCCAGCCGCTGACGCGACCGCCGCGAAGCTCGACCAGCACGCTGGCGCCGCCCGGGTCGGCCCAGCGCCAGCGCTCGGGGTCCTGACCTTCGCCAACCCGCTGGCCCAGGCTGCGCGTGAGCACGATCACCTTCATCAGCGTCATGCGGGCTTGCAGCCTGGCGTTGAGCATCACGGCGCTGTCGATATGGCCCACCGGCGCCTGCGCCGCACCGCGCATCACGCGCAATGCGCGGCTGAACTGCAGCAGCATCCAGAAGCTGACCACGGTCAGCGCCAGCACCAGGCCCGGCCAGCCGTAGGCGAAGAAGCCCACCACCATTGCGGCAGCAGCCAGGGCCCAGCCGATGGCCGCCGTCATGCGCCGGGCGCGCGCCGGGCGCTCAAGGACAATCCTGGCGATGGATGGTGTGCTGACATTGGTGATCAACCTCGATCGGGCGCCTGAAAGGCGCGAGCGCATCGCCGCGCAGCTCGAGCGGCTGAGCCTGCCGTGGACCAGGCTGCCCGCCGTCGATGCGCGCGCCTTCACGCCACAACAGCGCGCCGCACTGGACGACGGCGCCTACCGGCGAAAGCACGGCATGACGCCGCTGCCGGGCGAACTCGGATGTTACCTGTCGCATGTGGAGGCGATGCGCCGCCTGCTGGCCAGCGATGCCCGCGCCGCGCTGGTGCTGGAGGACGACGTGGTGCTGCACGACACGCTGCCGGCAGTGCTGGGCGGGCTGCTGACGCACCCCGGGCGCTGGGACATGGTCAAGCTGTCGGCGGTGCACTCGGGCACGCCCGTGCCTTGCCTGACGGTGGCGCCGGGTCACCGGCTGGCGGTGATGCTCAGCCGCTGCACCGGCTCCAGCGCCTATCTCGTCAACCGGCGCGCCGCGCGCGCCTACCTCGACGGCCTGCTGCCGATGAGCCTGCCCTACGACCACGTCTTCGACCAGGGCTGGCGCTTCGGCCTGAAGGTGCGGCTGGTGACGCCCACACCCTGCCGCCACGACGAACAGGCCGCCTCGACCATCGGCACCCCCGCCAGCATCAAGCGCAAGTTCGGCTTCGTGCAGCGGCTGCCGGCCTTCGCTTACCGGCTGGGCAACGAGCTTCGCCGTGTCGCCTACGGCACCCGCGAGGCGCTGCGCGAACGTCTCGGCTGAGAGTCTCGGCTGACCGGCATCAGCCGAGCCCGTCCAACGCCGCCGCTTCGCGCGGGCCGACGCGCCCGGTGCGCAACTGGAAGGCCCAGTCCTCGAAGCCCAGCGAAGCCGCCCGCGCCGCGGCGGTTTCCCAGTCGTAGACCGTGCAGCGCAGCTGCACCTGCCAGCCGCCGGGCCGGCGCTCGAGCAACGCCCAGCGCGCATGCGGGCTGCCGCATTCGGCGCGGTGCGGCAGCGGCCGTCGGGCGTCGTAGGCGGGCCGGCCCAGGCTGCCGGGGTTCACCACCAACGTACGGCCGACCTGCATCACACGCGGCAGATGGGTGTGGCCGCACAGCACCAGGCCGGCGGTGTGGCCCTCCAGGCGTGCGCGCACCTCGTCCAGGCTGGCCGCCCGCCGGCCCGGGTTGCCGCCCGGCGCGTGGCCGGGCTGCATCGTCTCGAGCAGCGGCGCCAGGTCGCTTGACGGCGTGCCATGCACCAGCTGCACCTGCCGGTCGTCCAGCGCCAGCAGCGGCGGCAGCGCGGCCAGCCAGGCCTTCTGCGGCGGCAACAGTTCAGCCGCGGCAAAGGCATCGTCGTCATGCGGCCCGGGGTACGCCGCCAGCGCCTGCCGTTCGTGATTGCCGGCGATCGTCGGCCAGCCCAGCGACATCAGCAGCGCGGCGGTTTCGCGCGGCCACAGCGGGCCGCTGACGATGTCGCCCAGGTTGACCACCGCCTCGACGCCCCCAGCGGCGTCGATCTCGGCGATCACCGCCTGCAGCGCCGGCAGGTTGCCGTGGATGTCGGTTACGGCGGCGAAGCGGTTCAGCCTCAAAGCGTGCGCACCAGGTCCATCGCCTGCTCGACGCGCTCGACCGCGTGCACGGTGAGCCCTTCGATCGGCTTCTTCGGTGCATTGGCCCTGGGCACAAGTGCGACCGAGAAGCCCAGCTTGGCCGCCTCCTTCAGCCGCTCTTGTCCGCGCGGCGCCGGCCGCACCTCGCCGGCCAGGCCGACCTCGCCGAAGGCGACGAAGCCCTGCGGCAGCGCACGGCCGCGCAGCGAACCCTGGATCGCCAGCAGCACCGCCAGGTCGGCCGCCGGCTCGCTGATGCGCACGCCGCCGACCGCGTTGACGAACACGTCCTGATCCATGCAGCTCACACCCGCGTGGCGGTGCAGCACGGCCAGCAGCATCGCCAGGCGGTCGCGGTCGAGGCCCACCGACAGCCGCCGCGGACTGGGCCCGCCGCTGTCGACCAGCGCCTGGATCTCCACCAGCAGCGGCCGCGTGCCTTCCAGCGTCACCAGCACGCAGCTGCCGGGCACCGGCTGGCCGTGCGTGGACAGGAAGATCGCGCTCGGGTTGCTGACGCCCTTGAGCCCGCGCTCGGTCATCGCGAAGACACCGATCTCGTTGACCGCGCCGAAGCGGTTCTTGATCGCCCGCACCAGCCGAAAGCTGCTGTGCGTGTCGCCCTCGAAGTACAGCACGGTGTCGACGATGTGCTCCATCACGCGTGGGCCGGCGAGCGCGCCTTCCTTGGTCACGTGGCCCACCAGCACCACCGCCGGGCCGCCGGCCTTGGCCTGGCGCGTGAGCTGCGCGGCGCACTCGCGCACCTGCGCCACAGAGCCCGGCGCCGAGCTGAGCTGCTCTGAGTAGAGCGTCTGGATCGAGTCGATCACCGCCACCGCGGGCCGCTCGGCGTCGATGGCCGCGGCGATCTTCTCCAGCGAGATCTCGGCCAGCACGCGCACCGGCGAGGCGTCCAGCCCGAGCCGCCGCGAGCGCAGCGCCACCTGCGCGCCGCTTTCCTCGCCGGTGACGTACAGCGTCTTCACGCGCCGCGCCATGGCGTCCAGCGCCTGCAGCAGCAGCGTGCTCTTGCCGATGCCGGGGTCACCGCCGATGAGCACCACGCCGCCTTCGACGAGGCCACCGCCGAGCACACGGTCGAGCTCTTCGATGCCGGTGGCCAGCCGGGCCACCTCGCCGGCCTCGATGTCGGCCAGCGCCGCCACCGGCTGTGTGCGCGCCAGCGAAGCGAAGCGGTTCTTCGCCGCGCCGGTGGGCTCGGCCACCGCCTCTTCCAGCGTGTTCCAGGCGCCGCATTGCGGGCACTTGCCCAGCCACTTGGCGTTGGTGCCACCGCATTCGCGGCACTGAAAGGTGGTGCGCTCTTTGGCCATCCAGCTATTGTCGACGCGACAATCCCCGCATGGACATGAGTGTGTGGTGGGCCTTCTTCGCAGCCTCGTGGGCGATCAGCCTGCTGGCCGCGCGCGTACTGCGTTCGCGGTCGTCCACCACGCATGTGCGCTGGATGAACCGCGGCTTCGGTGCGCTGTTTGTCGTCGCCGGGCTGCTGCTGGCGGGTTTCAAGCGTTCGGCCTGAACTTCAACGCAGCTCAGCGCCGCGCAGTGCACTGAGGCTCAGCTCTCGTCCACGCGCACCGGCACCCGCTGCGCCAATGCGCACATCAACTCGTAGCCGATGGTGCCTGCGGCCAGCGCCACCTCGTCGATCGGCAGCAGGCTGCCGCGTGGTCCCTGGCCCCACAGCGTGACCTCACTGCCCGTGCCGGCCTGCGGCACCGAGCCGAGATCGACTGCCAGCATGTCCATCGACACCCGGCCTACCGTGGTGCAGCGAATGCCGTCCACCAGCACCGGCGTGTCGCTGCCCGCGTGGCGCGGGTAGCCGTCGGCATAACCGCAGGCGGCGATGCCGATGCGCATCGGCGCGCTGGCGGTGAAGCTGCTGCCGTAGCCGACGGTGTCTCCGGCCGCCAGCGTCTGCGTGGCCAGCACACGCGTGCGCAGCGTCATCGTCGGCCGCAGGCCCCAGTGGGCGATGTCTCGTTGCGGAAAGTCGGGCGCGCTGCCATAGCTGAGGATGCCGGCGCGCACCCAGTCGTTGCGCAGCGGCGAAGCGCCGTGGCGCAGCAGCGCCGCGCTGTTGGACAAGCAGCGCTCGCCCGGCAGCTCGCCGGCCGCCGCCTCGAAGGTGGCCAGCTGGTGCGCGATGCCGCGCGCACCGTCGGCGTCGGAGAAGTGCGTCATGAGCGAGATCTCGTCCACCTGCGGCAGCGCGTTCAGCCGCGTCCACGCACTGGCGAAAGACTCTGGGCGAAAGCCGAGGCGGTTCATGCCGCTGTTCATCTTCAGGAACACGCGGTGCGGCTCGTGCGTCTTGTGCGCGGCCAGCCAGTCGATCTGCTCGCTGCAGTGCACCACGTGCCACAGCGCCAGGCGCGAGCACAACTCGAGATCACGCGGCTCGAAGCAGCCTTCGAGCAGCAGTACCGGCCCACGCCAGCCCAGTGCGCGGATGCGCTGGGCCTCGGCCAGGTCGAGCAGCGCAAAGCCGTCAGCGCCGCGCAGGCCGTCGAACACACGCTCGATGCCGTGGCCGTAGGCATTGGCCTTGACGACGGCCCAGACGCGCGCCTCGGCTGCGAAGGCGCGCGCGCGCGCCAGGTTGTGCACCAGCGCGGCGCGGTGGATCAGGGCTTCGATCGGACGCGGCACGCCGGCATTCTGACGCGCGGCCCGCAGATCACCCGCAATCGCCCGCCATTTCGCCATTCGAAACGATACGGGCCGCATGCTATAAACGTTCGGCTCTGAACCATGGAGAAACCGCGCCGACGCCGGCGTCGGCGCAGGCGGTACGACGCGAGAGTATGAAGAAGGGTTTCTCCACCATCATGTCGGCGCAGTTCTTCAGCTCGCTGGCTGACAACGCGTTGTTCGTGGCCGCCGTCGAGCTGCTGCGCACCGGCGGCGCACCCGAATGGCAGCGCGCCGCGCTGATCCCGATGTTCGCCTTGTTCTACGTGCTGCTCGCACCTTTCGTCGGCGCCTTCGCCGATGCGCTGCCCAAGGGCAAGGTGATGCTGATCTCCAACACCATCAAGGTGGTGGGCTGTCTGATGATGCTGTTCGGCACCCATCCGCTGATGTCCTACGCGATCGTCGGGCTGGGTGCCGCGGCCTACTCGCCGGCCAAGTACGGCATCCTGACCGAGTTGCTGCCGCCTTCGCAACTGGTGAAGGCCAACGGCTGGATCGAGGGGCTCACGATCGCCTCGATCATCCTCGGTGTGCTGCTGGGCGGGCAACTGGTGGGCCCGCATATGTCGGCCATGCTGCTGGGCGTGGACATGCCCGGGATCAACCTCGGCATCGACACCGCGCCCGAGGCAGCGATCTCGGCCATCGTCTTCCTCTACGTGATCGCGGCACTGTTCAACCTGGGCATCCCGCGCACCAACGCGCCGCTGCAGCCGCTCTCGTCCAACCTGGGCTTCCTCGTTCACGACTTCGGTCGCTGCAACATGCGCCTGTGGCGCGACAAGCTGGGCCAGATCTCGCTCGCCACGACGACGCTGTTCTGGGGCGTCGCCGGCAACCTGCGCTACATCGTGCTGGCCTGGGCGGCGGCGGCACTGGGTTATGCCACCACGCAGGCCAGCGCGCTCGTCGGCGTGGTGGCCATCGGCACCGCGGTGGGTGCGTTGGTGGCCGCAGTCACCACCAAGCTCGACCGCGCGACCAAAGTCATCCCGCTGGGCATCGGCATGGGGCTGCTGGTGATCCTGATGATCTTCATCGACAACGTCTGGGTCGCTGCGCCTTTCCTGATCCTGCTCGGCGCACTCGGCGGCTACCTGGTGGTGCCGATGAACGCGCTGTTGCAGCACCGCGGGCACAACCTGATGGGCGCAGGGCGATCGATCGCGGTGCAGAACTTCAACGAGCAGGCCTGCATCCTCGGCCTGGGTGCGTTCTATGCCGGCATGACCGTGTTCGGCCTCTCGGCTTTCGGCGCGATCACCATCTTCGGCATCGTGGTCGCCGGCACGATGGAGCTGATCCGCCGCTGGCATCAGCGCAACCTGGTGCAGCACCGCACCGAGGTCGAGCATCTGCTGACCATTGCGCGCGCCGATGGCCACTGACCTCGCCCGCCCCGGATGAGCGCCGTGGGCGGCTTGTTGAGCGGAGGGGGCGGCTCGAGCGGCAGCCGGCTGGCCGTCGCGGCGCTGGCCTTCAACGCCCTGGCCTGGGGCATCTCATGGTGGCCGCTGCGGCAACTGCAGGGCCAGGGCCTGCACGCGCTGTGGGCCACGGTGCTGATCTTCAGCATCGCCACGCTGGTGATCCTGCTCGCCCGTCCGCAGGCACTGGGCCAGTTGCTGCGCGCGCCCTCGCTGTGGTGGCTGGTGCTGGCCTCGGGCACCACCAACGCCGCCTTCAACTGGGCGGTGACGATCGGCGACGTGGTGCGAGTGGTGCTGCTGTTCTACCTGATGCCGCTGTGGGCGGTGCTGCTGGCACGGCCACTGCTGGGCGAACGGCTGAGTGCCGTTGCGGCGCTGCGCATCCTGTTGTCGCTGGCCGGCGCGGCGATCGTGCTCTTGCCTGCCGAGGGAGGATGGCCCTTGCCGCGCAGCCTGGCGGATGCGCTGGGCGTGCTCGGCGGCTTCGCCTTCGCGCTGAACAACGTGCTGCTGCGGCGCGAAGCGCAGCGGCCCGACGGCGCGCGTGCACTGGCCATGTTCCTCGGCGGCGCGCTGGTGTCGGCCGCATTGGCGCTGGCCCTGGGCGCGGGAGGTGGCGTGCCGCCGCCGCCGGCGCCGGCCTGGCCGTGGATGGCGGGTGTACTGGCGCTGGCCGCGTGGTTTCTGGTCGGCAACCTCGCGCTGCAGTACGGCGCCACACGGCTTGCCGCCAGCACGACGGCCGTGGTGATGGTCAGCGAGGTGCTGTTCGCTTCGTTGTCGGCGCTGGCCCTGGGTGCCGCGACGCTGTCATGGCCGCTGCTGCTGGGCGGCGGCCTGATCGTCGCCGCCTCGCTGCTGGCCGCCCGCGGCGAGCGTTGATCAGGACGGCAGCGCGCTGGCCGCTCCGGGCAGGCGTACGCCGTGCAGCGCCAGCAGCTGCTCCAGGCGGTCGTCGTTCAGCGGCTTGGCCAGGTAGGCGTCGGCGCCGGCCAGCGCACCCCGCACACGGTCGACCTCGCCATGGTGCGCACTGACCAGGGCGACGACCGGCGCGCGGCCAGGCGCGGCTGAGCGGCCCTGGTGCTTGACCTGATGGCACAGGGCCAGTCCATCGAGATCGCTGTCCTCGCCGAGCTCGACATCGAGGAATACGAATCGAAAGTCGCCGCGCTCGAGCAGTTGCAGCGCGCGCGAACTGGTGCGCGCCACTTCGGTTTGCACACCACAACGCTTCAAGCGCAACTCGAGGTAGCGCAGCGCGACCTCGCTGTCGTCGACCAGCAGCGCCCGCGGCGCACGGCCCTCACGCACTGAGGCAGTCACCGGTTGCGCCACTGGCAGCCGGGCCAGCCGCAGCGCACCCAGCGCAACGAAGCCGCTGGGCGTGTCGCCACTGCGGCGCGCAGGCCGGTCGCCGAGCGGACGCAGCGGTGCCGCTTCGGTGTCGCCGATGTGTCCGTCTCGTTGGAGTGCCATGGCGTCGAGTTCCCGCAGCACATGCAGGGGATCAATCGGGCGCATCATCCAGATGGCCCCTGGCGGCGCATGGGTGCCGATGAACACCGCGTCGGCGCTGCGCTGCTGCTGCAGCACCAGATCGACCGACTCGCCGTGATCGGCATCGACCACCAGGAAGTCGGCCAGCTCATGCGACCGCACCTGCTCATATCCGGGCTGTCGGTGCGGCGCGAGTCGGAAATAGGAGCCGAGGGCGTTGCGCTCGAAGGCGCTGAACCCCAGCAGGTTGACTCGGTACCGCATGGTCATTGCGGTCCATGTTGGCGCCGCCCTCGATGGATGTCAACGCGGGCCTCCCCTTAACGGGGGGTGGCGATAATCGACAGCTCTTTCACGGAACCCCGCGGAGCCCATCCCGATGACCACGATCTATGACTTCGAGGCGCTGTCGATCGACGGCCAGACCACGCAGATGGCCACCCAGCGTGGCAAGGTGATCCTGATCGTCAACACCGCCAGCGCCTGCGGCTTCACGCCGCAATTTGCCGGGCTCGAGACGCTGTGGCAGACGCACAAGGAGGGCGGCCTGGTGATCGTGGGTTTCCCGAGCAACGAGTTCGGTGCGCAGGACCCGGGCAGCAACGACGAGATCGCCACCTACTGCCAGCGCAACTATGGCGTGAGCTTCCCGATGATGGCCAAGGTGCAGGTCAACGGTGTGCAGGCCCACCCGCTGTGGAAGTGGCTGAAGGCGCAGGCGCCGGGCTTGCTCGGCACCGAGGGCATCAAGTGGAACTTCACCAAGTTCCTCGTCGGCAAAGACGGGAAAGTGATCAAGCGCTACGCGCCGACCGACACGCCGGCATCGATCACCAAAGATATCGAACAGGCGCTGGCTGCATGAGCGGCGTCTTCAGCCACCTGGAACCCTACGCGGGCGACCCGATCCTCGGCCTCAACGACGCCTTCCAGAGAGACCCGCGGCCGGGCAAGATCAACCTGTCGATCGGCATCTACTTCGACGACGCCGGCCGCATCCCGCTGCTGGACTGCGTGCATCAGGCCGAAGCGGCGCTGCTGGCCGAACGCCGTGCCAAGCCTTACCTGCCGATCGAGGGCGCACCGGCGATGCGCGCCGCGGTGCAGGCGCTGCTCTTCGGCGCCGACCACCCGGCGCTGGCCGCCGGCCGCGTGGTGACGCTGCAGACCGTGGGCTCCTCGGGCGGGCTGAAGGTCGGTGCCGACTTCATCGCCCGCTGGCTGCCGGGCAGCGGCGTCTGGGTCAGCGACCCCACGTGGGACAACCACCGCTCGATGTTCGAGGGCGCCGGACTCGCGGTGCAAACCTATCCTTACTACGACCC
>JBBQOR010000024.1:0-11844 GCA_038331055.1 Burkholderiales bacterium | reverse complement strand
TCACGCGCGACGGCGACTACTTCGTGCCACTGCGCGAGCGTGTGCGCAAGGCGCGCCAGGTGCAGGCCGACCTGTTCGTCAGCATCCACGCCGACGCCTTCCTCAACCGCGAGGCGCGCGGCGCCAGCGTCTTCGCGCTGTCCGTCGATGGCGCCAGCAGTTCGGCGGCGCGCTGGATGGCCGAGCGCGAGAACGCCGCCGACCAGGTGGGCGGCATCAACCTCGCGGTGAAGGACGCCCAGGTGCTGCGTGCGATGGCCGACATGAGCACCACGGCGCAGATCAAGGACAGCCTCAAGCTCGGCCGCGAGGTGCTCGAGCGCATCGGCCAAGTGGGCCGGCTGCACAAGCCGCGCGTCGAGCAGGCGGGCTTTGCGGTGCTCAAGGCGCCCGACATCCCGAGCATCCTAGTGGAGACCGCCTTCATCTCCAACCCGGAGGAAGAAGACAAGTTGCGCGACCCGGCCTACCGGCGGCAGATCGTCGAGGCGCTGGCCGCCGGCATCGGCCGCTACTTCTCGCGCAACCCGCCGCTGGCGCGCCAGCGCACGATCTGAACCCGCGGCGTCGTCCGCGGGACGAAAGTCACGGCACGGCCTGCTGAGTGCGTCGGCGTGCGCGGAGCAGACCCACCAGCACCACCACGCCGGGGATGCCGATCATGGTCCAGACGATCAGGCTGAGGTTGGCCTTGACCGGCGGCACGTTGCCAAAGGCCCAGCCCAGCGTGATCAGGCTGCCGACCCGCAGCGCGCCGGCGACGAAGGGCACGAAGGGGCGCAGAAAGGGCATGAAGCGCCCGGAGACCACCAAGTGGCCCGGCCAGGCGAGCGGATCCATGGCGAGGAATCTGCGGGCCGGCCATGGCGCGCTTCCTACAATGACGGCATGAACGCCATGGTGCAGCCCGCGCGCCGACCGATCCGCGCGCTGCCGGACGATCTGGTGAGCCAGATCGCCGCCGGCGAGGTGGTCGAGCGCCCGGCGTCCGTGGTACGCGAACTGGTGGACAACGCGCTCGACGCCGGCGCCAGCGAGATCACCGTGCGGCTGCTGGCGGGTGGCGTGCGCAGCATCGTGGTCGAGGACGACGGCGGCGGCATCCCGGCCGCCGAACTGCCGCTGGCGCTGCTGCGCCATGCCACCAGCAAGATCGGCTCGCTGGCCGAGCTGGAATCGGTAGCCACGATGGGCTTTCGCGGCGAAGCGCTGGCGGCCATCGCCAGCGTGGCCGAGTTGTCGCTGTGCAGCCGCGTGGCCGGCAGCGCGCACGCCACGCGGCTGGACGCGCGCAGCGGCGAAGTCGGCCCGGCAGCGCGCGCGCAGGGCACCACGGTGGAGGTGCGCGAACTGTTCTTCGCCACCCCGGCGCGGCGCAAGTTCCTGAAGACCGACGCCACCGAGGCCGCGCATGCGCTGGAGGCCGTGCGCCGCCACGCGCTGGCGCGCCCCGACGTGGCCTTCGCGGTCTGGCATGAGGGGCGGCTGGTGGCGCAGTGGCGAAAGACGAGCCAGGCCGGCGCGGCGCAGCGCCTGGCCGATGTGCTGGGTGCCGAGTTCACGGGCGGCAGCCGCGCCTTCGAGTTCAGCACCGGCCCGCTGGCGCTGCACGGCCGCGCCGGCGCACCCGAGTCGGCGCGCAGCCGCGCTGACCTGCAGTACCTGTTCGTCAACGGCCGCTACGTGCGCGACCGGCTGGTGGCGCATGCCGTGCGCAGCGCCTATGAAGACCAGCTGCACGGCAGCCGGCAGCCGGCCTGGGTGCTGTTCCTGCAGATCGCTCCCGAACTCGTGGACGTGAACGTGCACCCGACCAAGATCGAGGTGCGCTTTCGCGACGGCCGCGCGGTACACCAGGCGGTGCAGCGCGCGGTGATCGAAGCGCTGGCGCCGACGCGCGCCGCTGTGGCCGCGGAGCGCGCCGCTGTGGCCGCGGAGCGCGCCGCACCGCCCGAGCCGGCCGCGCCCGGCGTTGCGGGCGCGTGGACGGCGCCGACGCAATCGACGCTGTCGCTGCTGGCGCGCGAACCAGCGCCCGCCTGGCGGGGTGACCCGGCCGGCGCAGACCGTTCTGCACCACGGCCTGCCGACCCGCTGGCCGCCTGGACCGCCCTGCGCGGGCCGGCGAGCCTGGCGCGCACCGATTGGCACGATCCCGCTGCCGCGCCTGCGGCGCAGCCTGAGCTGCCGCTGGGCCGCGCGCTGGCGCAGCTGGGCGGCGCTTACGTGCTGGCCGAGAACGCGTTGGGGCTGGTGATCGTCGACATGCATGCGGCGCACGAACGCATCGTCTACGAACGCTTGAAAGCGGGCACGCAAGGCCACGGGCCCTTGCCCGCGCAGCCACTGCTGGTGCCGCTGAGCTTCGCCGCCACCGCGGCCGAGGTGGCTGCTGCCGAGGCCGACTCCGCCACCCTGTTGCAACTCGGGCTGGATGTGTCGGCGCTCGGCCCCGGCACGCTGGTGGTGCGCAGCCGGCCTGCCGCGCTGCCCGACGCCGACCTGGCCGAACTCACGCGCTCGGTGCTGAGCGAGCTGCAGGCGGTGGGCGCCAGCCGTGTCGTCGAGCGCGCCCGCGATGAACTGCTCGCCACCATGGCCTGTCACGCGGCAGTGCGCGCCAACCGCCGGCTGACGCTGCCCGAGATCGACGCGCTGCTGCGCGAAATGGAAGCCACCGAGCGCGCCGACACCTGCAACCACGGCCGTCCGACCTGGCGCCAGGTGTCGCTGAAGGAACTTGACGCGCTGTTCCTGCGCGGCAGGTGAACGCCTCATGAACCTTGCCCTGTCCGCCGTCCGCGTGTTCGTCGACAATCTCGCCGCCGCGCGGCCGTTTTACGAACGCGTGCTCGCGCTGCCTTTGCGCCATGACCGCACGGAGATGGGCTGGTGCGTGTTCGATGCCGGCGGGCCCGACCTGGTGCTGGAATCAGTGCCGGCGCAGGCCCCGGCCGATGAGCGGGTGCTGGTCGGCCGTTTCACCGGCTTGTCCTTCCGTGTCGCCGACATCGGGGCCGATTACCGGCGCCTGGTGAATCTCGGCGTCGTCTTCAGCGGCGCCCCTGAACAGCAGGCCTGGGGCGGCTGGCTCGCCACCTGCCTGGACCCCGCCGGCAACCAACTGCAACTGGTGCAGCTACCAGGCTGAACCGACGCGCCCCGCCCGCGGCCGGCTCAGCGCTCGGGGAACGCCTCGCGCGACTTCAACGCGGGACGCAGCAGGAAGGCCAGCACCGTGCGCTCGCCGGTGCGTACCTCCACGGTGCCGGTCATGCCAGGCAGCACCGGCAGCGGCTCGCCGGCAGCCTTCAGCGTCGACGGGTCGGCACGGATGAGTGCGCGGTAATAGGTGGCGTCGGCCGACGAGGCGCGCTCTGGGTCGCCCAGCGCATCGGGGCTGATGTATTCGATGACGCCCTTCAGGCCGCCGTAGGTGGCGAAGTCGTAGGCCGAAAGCTTGATCTGCACTGTCTGGCCGACGCGCACGAAGCCGATCTCGGCCGGCCGGATGCGCGCTTCCACCAGCACACGCGGGCCCAGCGGCACGATCTCCATGATCGGCGCGCCGGGGCCGACCACGCCGCCCAGCGTGCCCACGCGGATGTTCTTCACCAGCCCCCTGACCGGTGACTTGAGCACCGTGCGCTGCAACGCGTCGGCGCGCACGACGAGCTGCTCCTGCAGTTGCGCCAGTTCGCTGCGCACGCGCGCCAGCTCGGTGCTGGCCTCCTGGCGGAAGCGGTTCTGCCGCTCCTGCACCTGCAGCTGCAACTCGTTGAGCTGGCGCTGCAGCCGCATCACCTCGACCTGGCTCATCAGGCCCTTGGCGGCCATCGACTCGGCGATCGTCAGTTCGCGCTGCAAGAGCGCGATGCCGCGCCGGCTGGCGCTGGTGGCCTCGTCCAGCAGCCGCTTGCGCGCATGGTGCGCCTCGGTCTCGGCCTGCACCGCACTGGTGGCGTCGACCACCTCGTCGGGAAAGCGCAGCGTGCGCCCGTTGGCCTCGGCATCCAGGCGCGCCAGCGCGGCCTGCAACGCCAGCCGCCGCGCGTCTCCTTCGGCCTGCTGGGCCTCGAAGCGTGTCGGGTCCAGCAAGGCCAGTTCCTGCCCGGCCTCGACCTGCATGCCTTCACGCACATGCAGCTCACGCAGGATGCCGCCCTCCAGGCTGGCGACGATCTGCTCGCGTCCATCAGGCACGACGCGGCCCTCGGCACGGCTGATCTTGTCGACCCGCGCGAAGGCGGCCCAGCCGATGGCCGCCAGCACGATGACGAGCATCAGCAGCAGCACCGATCGCGCGCCGCGCGGCGGCTCGACCAGCGCCGCGGCATGCACGCCGGGCAGCAGCGCCTTCTCGGCGGCGTTCAGGACCGGCTCGGTGCGTGGCGCCTTGCGTCGCTGGCCGAACAGTTTGCCGGGCAGCTTGCCGAACAGCTTGACCAACATGCGGCGCCTAGACCGCCACATCCAGCGCCACCGGCTGCGTGGCCGGGTGCTGATGCAGGTTGGGCGGGCCCTGCGCGCCGGGCGTCTGCTGGCTGGCGGCAGGCCGTGCGCCTGACAGGGCCGCCAGCACGGCCGCCTTCGGGCCGTCCATCACCACCCGGCCGCCGTCGACGACCACGATGCGCTCGACCAGCTCGAGCACTGCCGGGCGGTGCGTCACCATCACCAGCGTGCACGGGCCGACGGCCTCTTTCATCTGGCGCAGGAACATGACCTCGGATTGCGCGTCCATCGAGCTCGTGGGCTCGTCCATCAGCACGATCTGCGGCTGCATCACCAGGCAGCGCGCCAGCGCCACCAGCTGGCGCTGGCCGCCGGATAGCAGCGCGCCCATCTCACCCACCGGCAGATCCCAACCCGAAGGATGACCGGCGGCCACACGCTCCAGCCCGGTCAGCCGCGCCACCGCGACCAGCCGCTGGCTGTCGATGCCCGGGCGGCCCATCGTGACGTTTTCGCGCAGCGTGCCGGCAAACAGGCGCGGCTCCTGCGAGACGAAGCCCACCGAGGCACGGTAGTCCACCGGGTCGATCTGGCGCAGGTCGACGCCGTCCACCTCGACCATGCCTTCCACCGGCTGGTACAGCCCGGCCAGCAGGCGCAGGATGGTCGACTTGCCGCTGCCGATGCGGCCCAGGATGGCCACCCGTTCACCGGCCTGGATCTTCAGGTTGACGCCCTTGAGCACCCGCGGCGCCGGCTGGCCTTCTTCCGGCGGCGGGTAGGCGAAGATCACCTCGTGCAGGCCGAGCCGGCCGCTGACCTTGGGCTGCACCACGTAATTGCGCCCGCTCTCGCGCTCCAGCGGCACGGCCATCAGGCGGTCCAGCTGCACCATGGCCGCGCGCGCACCCTGGTAGCGCGTGGCCAGCTGCACCAGGCTGCTCAGCGGCGCGATGGCGCGCCCGGCCAGCATCACCGAGCCGATCAGTGCACCGCCGGTGATGACGCCGTCGGCGATCAGGTGCACGCCCCAGACCAGCATCACCAGCGACACCGACTGCTGGGCAGTGGCGGCCACGTTGTTGGCCAGGCTCGACAGATTGCGCGAACGCAGCGCGCTGTCGGCGGCCTGGGCCGTGACCTGCTCGAACTGCTGCAGGAAGCGCGCCTGCGCACCGGCGGTCTTGATGTCCTCCAGCCCCTCCACTGCCTCGACCAGGCTGGCCTGCTGCTGGCTCTGCTGGTGCAGGTTCTCGCTCATCGAGCGCTTCAGGCGGGCCTGGATGACCCAGGCCACGCCCAGGATGAGCGGCACCGCCAGCACCAGCACCCAGCCCAGCGGCCCGCCGACGAAAAAGACCACGGCGACGAACAGCAGCACGAAGGGCACATCGGTCAGCACCGACAGCGTGGCCGAGGTGATGAACTCGCGCACGACCTCGATCTGCCCCAGGTGATGCCCGTAGGCACCCGCCGAGGGCGGCCGGTGCTCCATCCGCACCCCCAGCGTCTGGCGCACGATCAGCGAGCCGACGATGACGTCGGCCTTCTTGCCCACGCTGTCGATCAGCTGGCTGCGCAACTGGCGGGCCACCAGATCGAACACCAGCGCCAGCGCCGACGCCGAGGCCAGTGCCCACAGCGTGACGAAGGCCTGGTTGGGGATGACCTTGTCGAAGACCACCGACATCACCAGCCCGCTGACCAGCATCAGCACGTTGGACAGCAGCGCCGCCAGCAAGGCCTGCCGGTAGTAGGGCGCGAAGCGCCGCAGCGTGCCCCACAACCAGTGGGCGCCCGGATCGCGCAGGCCTCTGTCATGGGCAGCACCGGCCTGCGGTCGCGGTGTGGCGGCCAGCGCCACGCCGGTGTATTCGGCGGCCAGTTCGGCCTCGGTGGCGCGGCAGGTGTGCGTCTGCGCGCCCGGCATCACCACCTCGTACTGCGTGCCGTCGCCCGTGCCGTCGGGGTCTCGTCGCAGCAAGACGCAGGCTTCGCCATGTCTGAGCAGCAGCACCACCGGCAGCAGCATGCCGGCGATCTCGGTCAGCGGGCGCGGCAGAAGTCCGGCGTTGAAGCCGGCCTCGTCCAGTGCACGCAGCGCCTGGGCGGGCGTCAGGCCGCCCTCGAGCACCTGGCCGGCCACCAGCGACGCAGCCGAGCGCTCACGACCGTGGTGCCGCGTCAGCAGCACCAGCGACTGCAGCAGCGCGTCCTCTTCCAGCGGCACGCCCTCGGTGCCGGCGGGCGCGGCGGCCTGCGTGTCGGCCTGCGCGGCGGCTTCGGGCGTACTTGCAGGCTGATCGGCGTCAGCGGCCTCACGGGCCGACGGGGCAGGCGACGGCGGGGCGGCCGCGGCCACCGCCTCGCGCTCTTCAGCCTGCCAGTCCACGGCGGGCCTCCGTGGCCGCGCCGACACGACGCCGCAGCGACGCCGAAAGCGGGCCGGTCGGTGGGGGCATGAGAACGGAGTCAGCCATAACGGATCGGCCGATTCTGGGTGGCCGCGCCACCGTCGGGCCGCGCCATTAGCGCAGCGAAAGGCCGGCTTATCGTGCGGCGCCGCTCAGTCGTGGCTCAGTCGTGGCTCAGTCGTGGCTCAGTCGCGGGTAAGCGCCAGCAGCATGTCGGCGTACCAGGCGCAGTTCAGGCCCAGCGACTCGTCCTGCTCCAGGTCGCGCCCGGCCATGTCCATGCGCGCGGAATGCACGCCCAACAGCCGCCAGGGCAGCGCATCGCCGCGCACGACTGCAGCGGGGTTGTGCATCACCACCGGCGCGCCACTGGTGCCGCGGTGGGTGCGCGCGTCGGTGAGGAAGTAGCCCTGGCCCTGGAAACGCACACCGTAGGCCGAGGCCAGCACCGACTGGCGCACCACCGGCAGGTGGTGAAGCGTGTCGTGAAAGCCCAGCGGAAAACCGACGATCAGCAGCGCGCTGCCCACGGCCACGGTCTCTTCCTTTCCCAGCAGGTGCTCTGGCGTGAAGGCATGCCAGACGGCCGCCTCGGGCAAGGCCTCGCGCTCGAGTTCGACCAGCGCCAGATCGATCTCGCCGCCGCTGTCGCGGCCCTGCCGCCACAGGCTGCGCCGCTCGCGGTACAGCGGCACCGAAAAACCCGTGGAGGCCGTGAGCGCGGTCGGGCTCATGTGCAGTTCGATCTCCAGCCGGTCGGGGTGATGCCGCGTCGGGGCATCGACCACCACATGCCGGCTGGTGACCAGGAAGAGCCGCTCGTCGCGCAGAAAGAGAAAGCCGCTGGCGTTGGTCAACGGCCGGGTGCCGAAGAAGGTGCCGACCCGGGTGGCGGCAAGCAGCAGGGAATCGATCACTTGGCGACCTCGAATGCAGCGCCTCGGAACAGGGCAGCGCCACGTTGGAGCATACGCGGGCGCCGTTCGCCGCCGTCGGCCCAGCCGCCCCGTCAGCCCAGCCGCAGCGCGAGCACGCCGGCCACCACGACCGCAGTGCCGGCGGCGCGCTGCACGCCGAAACGCTCCTTCAGCAGCCAGGTGCCGAGCAAGGCGGCGAACAGCACCGAGGTCTCGCGCAGCGCGGCCACGCTGGCGATGGGCGCGCGCGTCATCGCCCACAGCGCGATGGCGTACGAGCCGATCGATGCGGCGCCGCCCAGCGCCGCCAGCGGCCAGCGCTGCGCCGCGTAGGCGCGTACCCGCGGCCAGCCTTCGCGCCCACGCACCCACAACACACCCAGCGGATAGGCGATGCCGTCGAGCACGAACAGCAGCAGCACGTAACGCAGCGCCTGCCCGCCGGCCGCCACCTCGCTGCGCACGCCCAGACCGTCGACAAAGGTGTAGCCGGCGATGATCACCGCGTTGGCCAGCGCATAGGCCAGCGCCTTGCGGTGGTGCAGTGCCTGCCCCGGGTGGGCCAGGCCGACCATCGCCACGCCCAGCGCGATGCCGACGATGCCGACCCAGGCCGCCGCGCTGGGCGATTCGCCCAGCACCGCCGCGCTGCCCAGCGCCACCAGCAGCGGCGCGCTGCCGCGCATGATCGGGTAGGTCATGCCCAGTTCGCCGTGGCGATAGGCGCCGGCCAGCGCGACGTAGTAGCCGACATGGATGCACAACGAGGCCGCGATGAAGGGCCAGCTCTCGCGCTCGGGCAAGCCCGCCCACAGCAGCAGCGGCAGCGCGATCAGCGCGCCCAGGAAGTGCACCAGCGCGGTGTCGAGCGACTTGTCGTCGGACGACTTGATGAGCACGTTCCAGCCGGCGTGCAGCAGCGCGCCGCAGAGCACGGCGCCGATCACCCACCAGCTCAGCGTCACCGGCCGGCCAGCCTGCAGCGCTCGGCCACGCGCATGAAATGCGTCAGCGTCGGTGTCGCCACGTCGGCCAGCTTGGACAGGTCGTCCCACTCGCGCACACGCACCGCGTCGGCCGCATGCGGCTGGGCGAGGAAGGCGCGCGACTGCGACTCGTCGAAGTCACCGCCCTGCAGCACCAGGCTGCGTTGCGAATCGGCCGACAGCGCGGCGTGGTAGCCCGGCCGCTGCGCGCACAGCCAGCGCTTGGCGTCCACGTGCAGGCGCACCGCATCGAGCACACGCTGCGCGAACAGCCGGCGCAGCAGCCCCAGCGCGGCGTACTGGTGCACATCGTCGATGCCGCGCAATGTGGGCGTGTCGCCCAGGTCATGGACAAGATGGCCCAGGTCATGCAACAGCGCTGCAGTGATGAGTTCATCGTCGGCGCCCTCGGCCTCGGCCCGCGTGGCGGCCTGCAGGGCGTGCTGCAGTTGCGTCACCGGCTCGCCGCTGTACTGCTCGCCACCGCGGCGCTGCATCAGATCGTGGATGTCATCCAGCGTGGTCAGGCAGAGGGTCAAAGGCATCAGTCAGTCATCCCCAGGGCAGTGACCAGGTCTTCAGATTGGTGAAGCCCTTGATGGCTTCCTGCACGCCTTCCTTGTAGCCCAGGCCCGAGTCCTTGATGCCGCCGAAGGGCGTCAGCTCGAGCCGGTAGCCGGGCACCTCGCGCACGTTGATGCTGCCCACGTGCAGTTCGGCCACCAGCCGCCGCACCACGTCCATGCGGTTGGTGCAGACCGAGGACGACAGCCCGTACGCCGTGCCGTTGGCCAGCGCGATGGCCTCGTCCAGGCTGGCGAAGCTGATGATCGGCGACACCGGGCCGAAGGTCTCTTCGCGCACCACGCTCATCTCGGGCCGCACGCGGTCGATCAGCGTCGGCGGGTAGACGGCCCCCTGGCGCCGGTGGCCGGCCAGCAGCCGCGCGCCCTGCGCCAGCGCCTCGTCGACGCGGGCCTCGAACAGCCGCGCCGCGGCCTCGTCGATCACGGTGCCCATCTGGTGGGCTTCGTCCAGCGGGTCGCCGCAGGTCCACGCGCGGGTCAGGTGCAACACGCGTTCGGTGAACTCTGCCGCCACCTCTTCGTGCACCAGCATGCGCTTGACCGCCGTGCAGCGCTGCCCCGAGTTCTTGTACGAGCCCTGCACCGCCAGTGCCGCCGCCTCGTCGAGATCGGCATCGTCCATCACGATGATCGGGTCGTTGCCACCGAGTTCGAGCACGATGCGCCGGTAGCCCGCACGCGCCGCAATGGCCTTGCCGATGGCCACGCCGCCGGTGAAGGTGACCAGGTCCACGGCAGGGTGCGTGATCAGTTCGTCGGCGATCTCGCGCGGGTCGCCGGTGACCACGCTGAGCATCTCGCCGGGCAGGCCGGCCTCGTACAGCAGGTCGGCGAAGAACAGCGCCGACAACGGCACCTTCTCGCTCGGCTTGAGCACCATGCGGTTGTTGCTGGCAATCGACGGCACCACCTTGTGCGCCACCTGGTTCATCGGGTGGTTGAAGGGCGTGATCGCGCTGATCACGCCCAGCAGCGGCTCGCGCAGCGTGTGCACGCGGCGCTGGCGCCCGTGCGGGGTGATGTCGCAGCCGAAGCTCTGGCCATCGTCGCGCAGGGCCTCGGCGGCACCGAAGGCCAGCACGTCGGCCACGCGGCCGGCCTCGTAGCGGCTGTCGTGCAACGACAGGCCGCTCTCGGCGGTGATCAGGCGGGCGATCTCCTCGCTGCGCGTGCGCACCGCCTGCGCGGCCCGCTGCAGGATGTTCGAGCGCTCGAAGCGCGACAGCCGGGGCCGGTAGGCACGGGCGATCTCGAAACAGCGCCGCACCTCTTCGAGCGTGGCCTTGGGCACCGTGCCGACCAGCGCGCCGCTGTACGGATGGCGCACCTCGATCGAGCGCTCGCGGCCGGCGCCGACCTTCTCACCGGCGATGCGCAATGCCTCGATGCGCGGTGCGGCGAGCTCACTGGGCATGGTTCAGCGCCAAGTCGAGCAGGTCGAAGTTGCGCCAGCGCCGCTGCGCATCCAGCCCGTCGATGCGGCGGTTGATGATCAGCGGCACACGCTGCTCGCTCGTGCCGCCGTGCGAGCGCAGTGGCACCTCCAGCGCCGACAGGTCGTGCCGCGCGCGCGCGCTGCCGATGACCGTGAAGCGCTCGGACACCACCACCAGATCCCCGATGCGGTCAGCCGGCAGCTCGAAGCGCTCGGCCGCCTGCGCCCGCGTGAGCACCTGCTCGATGCCGCGCAGTGCCTGCAGCCGTGCCGCCAGCGCAAGGGCGTCGCTGCCGGGCGGCAGGTACAGCGTGGCGAAGGAGCCCAGCGCGCCGTGGTGCACCACGTAGGGGTCGGTGATGGGCAGGATCACGCGCGCCACCGCGGCGCCCAGCCAGCCGTCGAGCAGGTCCTGCAGGTAGATCACGTCGGGCCGGCCGTCCAGGCCGGTCTTGGCGTTCATGCCGTGGTCAGCGGTGAGCGCCACCACGCATCCCATCGCGTCGAGCCCGCCCAGGTGGCGGTCCATCATCGCGTAGAAGTCGTTGGCGCCGGGGGTGCCCGGGGCGTGCTTGTGCTGGATGTAGTCGGTGGTGCTGAGGTACATCAGCCCGGGGCGGTGCGTGCGCATCAGCATCACGCCGGCGCGGAAGACGAACTCCGACAACTCGGCGCTGTAGACACCGGGCACCGCCATGCCCACGCGCGCCGGCAGGTCGTCGATGCCGTTGTCGGCCAGCGTCGCCTCGGCCGCCCGCTCTGATGAGACGCAGATGCCGCGCATGCCGTGGCCGAGCAGCCGCCGCAGCTTGTCCTTGGCGGTGATGACGGCGCAGCCGACCCCGGCCTCGGACAGCGCGGCCAGCACGGTGGGCGCGCGCAGCCACTTGGGGTCGTTCATCATCACTTCGGCGCCGCTGGCGACGTCGAACAGATAGTTGCCGCAGATGCCGTGCACCGAGGGCGGCGCGCCGGTGACGATCGACAGGTTGTTCGGGTTGGTGAAGCTGGGCACCACGCAGTCGGCGATCAGCGCCGTGCCCTCTTCGA
>JBBQOR010000023.1:0-11919 GCA_038331055.1 Burkholderiales bacterium | reverse complement strand
CCAGCGCCGCGCTGGATGAGCTGCACGGCAAGCTGGAAAGCCGCCACAAGATCTACAAGCTGCGCGATGCGCTGGTGGAGTTGGCCGACGATTACGACTCGATCTGGATCGACACGCCGCCCGCACTGAATTTCTATACCCGCTCGGCACTGATTGCGGCCGAAGGTTGCCTGATCCCGTTCGACTGCGACGACTTCTCGCGCCAGGCGCTGTACGGCCTGATGCAGGTGGTGCAGGAGATTCAGGCCGACCACAACCCCGCCTTGAAGGTCGAGGGCATCGTCGTCAACCAGTACCAGAGCCGCGCCCGGCTGCCGGTGCGCACGGTGCAGGAGCTGATCGACGAGGGCCTGCCGGTGCTGCAGCCCTACCTGTCGGCCAGCGTGAAGATCAAGGAAAGCCACGAGCAGGCGCGGCCGATGGTGCATCTGGATGCGCGGCACAAGCTGACACTTGAGTTCGTCGCGCTCTTCGAGGCCCTGCAGTCGGGCGGCAAGCCGGCCGCCGGCAAGCGCGTGCGCAAGGTGCGCGGCGGCTGAGCCTGGCCGGTACGTCAGCGGCCGCCGGCCGCCATCGCGGCAGGCAACAGCGTACGTTCGTCGACCTGCGCACCCCGCATCTGCGCAGGGCTCAGGCCCTCGGTGAAGCGCAGGTAGGTGCCGCCCAGGTGGGCACCGTCCAGCCGCGTGGCGTGCAGCCTGGCATGGCTCAGGCTGGCGCCACGCAGATCGGCATCGCGCAGATCGCTGTGACTCACATCAATCAGATAGGCCTGCACCTCGCGCAGGTCAGCGCCTATGAGTCGGGCACTTGTCATCGATGCGCCGTTCATGAAGGCGCCGCGCCAGTCCGAGCCGGGCGCGCTCACGCCGTCCAGGCGGGCGCGGCGCAGGTAGCTGCGCGCCAGCACGGCCGAATCCAGTTGCGCGCCGCGCAGGTCGGCGTTGCGCAGGTCGCGTCCGCCCAGACGCGCGCCACGCAGGTCCAGCCCGCGCAGGTCGGCGAAGGGGTGGATGCCCAGCCCTGACAGCGCGGCAGGCATCCACAGACGCGGCCCTTGCTGGACCAGACAGCTCATGCCGCCTTGTTGATCGCATGGCGCTTCGCCCCAGATGACGCTGTAGCTGACGACGGCCGTCAACGGCGCCAACACCAGCAGCACGCGCAGGCGCGCTCGAACCGTGTCCACCAGCGCGGCGGCCGCCAGGCCCATTGCCACCAACTGCCACGCGCTCAGCGCGGCGTCGCGCCGCACCAAGGTGAGCAGCCAGACCAGCAGAAGTGTGCCCGCCGAGACGAGCAACGCCGCCCACAGGGCGCTTGATCGAGGACGCGCAAACAATCGGGTCAGCGGCATCAGCGGCATCAGCGCCGCCAGCGCTGCGGCGGCGATCACGCCTGGCGCCAGCCAGAGCACCGCGCCAGCCGGAAGCGCCAGCGCCAGGCCCGGGATGGGCCAGGGCCGATCGGCGACGATCTGGGCCTGCGTCGCCGTGGCACAGAAAGTGATCAGGAGCGCGCTGGTGGCCGCCAGCGCCAGCAATGCCGCCGTGGCGTGGCGACTGCGGGGCGCGGCCACAGGCGACGCGGCCGCTACCCGCCCGGCGGCTGGCGGTGCGTCGCGCTGCGTTCCAGGCTCAGGTGCCGGCCCAGGGCCACCTCGGCAAAGCCGGCCCGGTGATACAGCGCAAGGGCCGGCGCGCGATCGCTGCGCACGGTCAGGTTGACGCGCGGCAGTTCGCGCACGACGAAGGCCCAATGCAGCGCCGCATCCAGCAGCGCGCGGCCGACCCCGCGGCGCCGCGCGTCGGCATCGACGGCGAGAAAGTCGACGTAGGCATCGCCCTCGTGACGGTCATGCTGCAGGTACAGATAGCCCACCACCGCCGGCCCGGCGCGGCCGACGAACAGATGGTGATCGTCGTCGCGGCTGTCCAGGAGCGTCTGCGGCGTCAGGTAGCCGGTGGGGAAGGCCTGGGCATGCAATTGCGCCGCGCGGGCCGCCGCCGCACCGTGGTCGTCCAGCGTCGCGATGTCGACTACGGAAGCGGGCCAGGCCGGTGGCTGCGGCGGCCGCTGTGCACACAGCACATGGTTGACCAGGCGGTCTTCGAAGCCAGCGATGGCGAAGACCTCCAGCAGCGGCGCTTCGTCGGCCTGCGGAAAGGCGTCGAAGCGGTCGATTGTCGGCAGCGCGGCCATCAGCGCATCGATCAGCGCGCGCCGCAGCGCCGGGTGCGCCGCCGCCGACGGTGCAAGCAAAGGCCCGCGCATCCAGGCGCGCCGCAACGCCGGGTCGAACTCGGCACCGATCGCACCGAGCCAGCCGCCCTGGGCATCGCGCGCGGCGAGGAACAGCGCTTCGTCCTCGGGCAGCGCGAGCATCTCGTCGGCATGCGTCTGCGCGCTCGGCCCATGCCCGGTGTGCAGGCAGCGCACGCGGCCGTCGGGCCGGCGGTTGGCCTCGAACAGGAAGGCCGCCAGAGCGGGCCACGATGCGCGCGGGACGGACTCGATCTTGTTCATGTCGCTCATCTTCAGTGACCCGATTCGGTTGCCCGTGCTCTGCGGTGCATCATCGGCGCGCACTCAACGAACCGTGACAAGAATCCCATGGCCGCTTCCAGCCTGCTGGCGCTGATCGACGACATCGCGACGATTCTGGACGACGTTTCGGTAATGACCAAGGTGGCCGTCAAGAAGACTGCCGGCGTGCTGGGCGACGACCTGGCGCTGAATGCTCAGCAGGTGGCCGGCGTACGCGCCGAGCGCGAGTTGCCGGTAGTCTGGGCGGTGGCCAAGGGCTCACTGCTCAACAAGGCCATCCTGGTGCCGGCGGCGCTGGCCATCAGTGCCTTCGCGCCCTGGGCGGTGACGCCGCTGCTGATGCTGGGCGGCGCCTTCCTCTGCTACGAGGGCTTCGAGAAGCTGGCGCACCGATTCCTTCATAAGCAGGACGAGAAAGACGCGCAGCACGCACGGCGCGTTCAGGCACTGTCCGATCCGGCGATCGATCTGCTGGCACTCGAGCGCGAGAAGATCAAGGGCGCGGTGCGGACCGATTTCATCCTCTCGGCCGAGATCATCGTCATCACGCTGGGCACGGTGGCTGATGCCCCGTTCGGCCGCCAGCTGGCCGTGCTGGTGGGCATCGCGATCTTGATGACCGCGGGGGTCTATGGACTGGTGGCGGGCATCGTCAAGCTCGACGATGCGGGGCTTGCGCTCAGCCGGCGTGAGGGCGTGCTGCGCACGCTCGGCCTGGGCATCCTGCGCGCCGCGCCCTGGCTGATGAAGGGGCTGTCGGTGGCCGGCACGGCGGCGATGTTCCTGGTGGGCGGCGGCATCCTGACGCATGGCCTGGGCCCGCTGCACCATGTCATCGAGGGCTTCACGGCCACGTTGCCGGGGTTGCCGGGCACGCTGGCGGGCCTGGCCGCGGATGCGCTGGTGGGCATCGCGGTGGGCGCGCTGGTGCTGGCGGCCGTCAGCGCAGTGCAGCGGTTGCGCCGCTGAACCGCCGATTCGCGAGCTCAGCGTCCGGCGATGCCGAGCAGCTCAACCTCGAAATGCAGCGTCGCGTTGGCCGGGATCGGGCCGGCGCCGCGTTCGCCGTAGGCGATCGCCGGCGGGCAGATCAGCTGCGCCTTGCCGCCCACCTTCATGCGCTGCACGCCTTCGGTCCAGCAGCGGATCACGCGGTCGAGCGGAAACTCGGCCGGCTGACCGCGCTTGTACGAGCTGTCGAACTCGCGGCCGTCTGGAAAGGTGCCGCGGTAGTGCACGCGCACGCGGTCGGTGGTGCTGGGGCTGGGGCCGCTGCCGTCCTTCATCGAACGGTAGATCAGGCCGCTGTCGGTGGTGATGGCGGCCGGCGTCTGGGCCAGTGCCGTCGCGCTGAACGAGGCCAGGGTGAGGGCCACAGTGAGGGACAAAAAAGTGGTGCGCATCGGTTGTCGGGATAGGAGCAAGACCGCGATCATCGCAAGAATCGAGGCTCGCGCTGCCACCGGCGGCGCAAGGAGACTCAGATGAACGTCCTTAGCTCCCGATCGGCCAGCCCGGCGCGGCGCACACTGCTGCAGGCCGCGGGCGCCTGCACATTGCTGGCCGCCTTGCCGGGGCTGGTGCGCGCCGATGAGGCCGGCTACGACGCAGACTCCGTGCTCAAGGCCGCCACCGACTTCTTCGGCGAGACCACCGAGGGCCTGGCCAGGGTGATCGAGAAGGCGTTCAAGGAGCAGGGCCGGCCGAACGGGTTCATCCGAGGCGAGGAGGCCTCGGCGGCGTTGACGGTGGGTGTGCGCTATGGAGAAGGCACGCTGACGATGAAGAGCGGCGGCAGCGCCAAGGTTTACTGGGCCGGGCCGTCGATCGGCTTCGATGTCGGCGCCAACGCGTCCAAGGTCTTCGTGCTGGTCTACAAGCTGCCCAATACAGGCGCGATCTACCGGCGCTTTGGCGGCGTGGACGGCAGCCTGTACTACATCGGCGGCGCCGGCATCAACTACCAGCGCAACGGCAGCGTGACGCTGGCGCCGATCCGCCTGGGCGTGGGGCTGCGTGCCGGGGCCAGCGTGGGCTATCTCCACTACCGGCGCGAGAAGTCCCTGCTGCCGCTTTGAGCAGCGGGGCTCGCCGGGAGCCCCGCCCGCGTCCATGAATCAAGGCGCCGGGGCGATGCTTTGGCTGAACCAGCGGTCGAGTAGCGCGCGGTCGTAAGGCAGTTCACCCGCGCTCGCCGCGGCCGGCAACCGGTGCAGGTAGTCCATGTCGGCGATGCGCTCCTCGCCGGTCTTGACCGTGCGGCCGCCGTCCAGCAAGGTCCAGCGCAGCGCCATGCGCGGCCAGTCGGCACGGCCGCGCAGCACGCGCACCTCGCTGGCGCGGCGCCACTCGATGTCGCCGGCCAGGTCGATGTCGGTGAACTCCACGCGCAGCGTCTGCCCGTCGGGCAGGCGGCGCGCCAGGCTCTGCAGGTGTTCGGTGAGCCGGCGCTGGGCGCGCTCGCGCGTCGCGCCGTCGCGGCCGATGTCAGTGAAGCGTGGGGCGTCGACGTAGCGCACCTCGGCCGTACCTGCCGCGTGCGCCGGCCCGCACAGGGCGCCGAGCATCAACGGGGCCGCGCACAGCACAGCGGCCAACCGGCGTGAAAGGGTCTTCATGGTGGCGGCTCCTTGATGTTCACAAGCGACGAGCGTGGCAGGTCACCGCGGCACCTGCAAGCCGCGGTACGCATCTTTACCCATGCGCCGGGCGCGCGCGGGTGTCCCGCAGCCCGGTGATGCGGTTGAGCACCGGTGCGTCGGCGCGGTGCGTCTTGCGGTCGGCGATGAAGTAGCCGTGGCGCTCGAACTGCAGCCGCTCTTCGGCCTGCAGGCGGGCCAGCGAAGGTTCGAGCCAGCCCTGCACCACGCGCTTGCTGTGCGGGTTCAGCGACTGGCGCGGGTCGCGCCCGCCGGCCTCGGGCTGCGCTTCGGTGAACAGGTGCTCGAACAGGTTCAGCGTGGCGGGCAAGGCATCGTGCAGCGCCACCCAGGTGATGGTGCCCTTGACCTTCACGGCGTCGGCGCCCGGGGTGCCGCTCCTGGTGTCGGGCACCACGGTAGCCAGCACGCTGAGCACATGCCCGTCGACGTCCTTGACGCAGCCGGTGCACTCGACCACCACGCCGTACTTCAGCCGCACGCGGTTGCCGGGGAAGAGGCGGAAGAAGCCCTTCGGCGGCACCTCGGCGAAGTCGTCGCGCTCGATCCACACCTCGGGGCCGAGCGTGAAGCGGCGCTCGCCCAGCTCGGGCCGTTGCGGGTGCGCCGGCGCGCGGCAGGGCTCGATGTGCGACGCGCTGCCGAACACCTCGGCCCAGTTGGTCAGGTGCAGTTTCAGCGGGTCGAGCACCGCCATCGCGCGCGGCGCCTGGACCTCGAGGTCGTCACGCAGCGCGATGTTCAGCACTTCGTCGTCGACCCAGATGTTGGTCTTGCTGGCGCCGGTGTCCGCGGCCATGCGGCGGATGCTGGCCGGCGTGAAGCCGCGCCGGCGCAGCCCCGCCAGCGTGGGCATGCGCGGGTCGTCCCAGCCCTCGACCACGCCGTCTTCCACCAGCGCGCGCAGCTTGCGCTTGCTGGTGACCACGTGGTTCAGGTTCAGGCGGCCGAACTCGTGCTGGTGCGGCAACTGGAAGGGGTTGGGCAGTCGCTCGTCGAGCGCGTGTGTCAGCAGCGGCGAGAACTGCTGGGTCTCGCCCAGCAGCAGCGCAAAGAACTCGGCCTGGTCGTGTAGCACGGCATCGGGCTGGTGTGCCCAGCGGTGGAACAGCGCACGCATCTGCGCCTCGGGCGCGCTGGCGAACAGCTTGCCGGCGTGGTTGCGGCAGTGCAGCGCGAACTCCTTGCCCGCCTCGACGCCCTGGGTGGCGATCAGCTCGACCTGCGCGCGCGCCCGTGCGAACTGCGGCGCGCGCAGCATCGGCACGATGCGCTCCAGCGTCCAGTCGTAGAACGGGCGCTGATCTTCGAACTCCAGCGTGCACAGGCTGTGCGTGATGTGCTCCAGCGCGTCCTCGATCGGGTGCGCGAAGCTGTACATCGGGTAGACGCACCAGGCATCGCCCGTGTTGTGGTGCGTGGCGTGCTTGATGCGGTAGATCGCCGGGTCGCGCAGGTTGATGTTCGGGCTGGCCATGTCGATCTTCGCGCGCAGCACCATCGCGCCGTCGGCGTGATGGCCCGCGCGCATCTCGCGAAAGCGCGCCAGGTTCTCTTCGGGCGTGCGGCCGCGGAACGGGCTGTCGGTGCCCGGCGTCGTGAAGTCGCCGCGCAGCGCCTTCATCTTCTCGGGCGTCTGCTCGTCGACGTAGGCATGGCCGGTCTGGATCAGGTACTCGGCGGCCTCGGCCATGAAGCCGAAGTAGTCGCTGGCGAAGTACAGGTGGCTGGTGCCGTGGGCCTGCCAGCTCCAGCCCAGCCAGTGGACCATCTCGATGATCGCGTCGACGTACTCCTGCTCCTCGCGCTCGGGGTTGGTGTCGTCGAAGCGAAGGTGGCACACGCCGCCGAAGTCGGCCGCCAGTCCGAAGTTCAGGCAGACGCTCTTGGCGTGGCCGATGTGCAGGTAGCCGTTGGGCTCCGGCGGGAAGCGCGTGCGGATGCGCGCCGGGTCGGGCGCGCCGGCCTCGTGGTGCGTACCGCTGCCGGGGCTGCCGCCGAAGCGGCGTCCGCTGTAGATACCCCGGGCGAGATCGTGTTCGATCAGCGAGCGCAGGAAGTTGGCGGGGCGGACGCCGTTGGCGGTCGCTGCGTGCGCCCCCGTACGGGGCGGCGTGGGGGCTTGGGACATCGGGCGATTCTAGGGACCGGGCACCTGGTCAGCATGCGGCGCAGACGGCCTCCACGTCAGTGCCGCTCGCCGCAGGCCTGCAGGCCCTGCGGCTGGCTTTCTACAACGGGCCCTGCTGCGACAGCGTGCTGGTGCTCGACACCGGCGGGGTGGCGCTGGTACCCGAGGTCGATCCGCGGCTGATGATGGCCGCTGGTCTGCTCGGCATCGGCTGGCTGGTGCGGCGGCGACTGTCGCGTTCGTAGCCGGTTCAAAGCCCGCGGAACAGGTGCGCGTAGAGCCGGCTTGCGGTGAGCGTTTCGGGCCGGCCCTTCAGCCTCAAGGTGACCTTGCCTGATTCTTCACGCTGCGCCTGCGCGATGCAGCGTGCCTGCACCACCACACTGCGGTGCACCTGCCAGAAGCGCTGCGCATCCAGCTGAGGCAGTAGCTCCTTGAGCGGCAGGCGGATCAGGTGCTCACGCGCGGCGGTGACCACCCGCACGTACTTGTCGGCGGCCTCGAAGTAGACCACCTCGTCCACCGGCACCAGGTGCACCACGCTGCCGACCTGCGCGCTGATCACGTCGAGCCGCGGTGGCGGGAAGTCGGAGCCGGGCAGCGCGCCGCCGGGGCCGAGCAGCGCCCGCAGTTGCTGAAAGGTCTGCTGCAGCGCGCCGTGCGCGTCCTGGCGCCGCTGGCGCTCTTCCAGCCGCGCCTGCAGCCGCTGCACGCAGGCCGACAGCCGCGTGCGGTCCAGCGGCTTGAGCAGGTAGTCCACCGCCTGCCGCTCGAAGGCCTGCAGCGCGTACTGGTCGTAGGCGGTGGCGAAGACCAGCAGCGGAAAGGGCTGCTCGGCCGGCCAGTCCTCGGCCAGCGCCTGCGCCACCTCCAGCCCGCTGCGGCCGGGCATGCGGATGTCCAGAAAGCACAGCTGCGGGCGCTTGGCGAGCGCCTGCTCGAGCGCGCTGTCACCGTCGCCGCAGACGGCCGCGATGCGAAGCGCCGGCCACAGCTGCGCCAGTTCGGCCTGCAGGTGCGCGGCCAGCAGCGGCTCGTCCTCGGCGATGAGCGCGCTGGTTTCGGTGAGGGCAGGGTTCATGGGCTCGGCCCCAGCGGCAGAGTGACGACGGCCAGCGTGCCGCCTTCGGCATCGCCGGCGGCTTGCAGCAGCAGGCTGGCGGCGTCGCCGTGCAGCGCGGCCAGCCGCTCGCGCACCTGCTGCAGGCCGAAGTGCGTGCCGCTGCTGGGCACCGCGGCGTCCAGCCCGAGGCCGGTGTCGCGAACGCTCAGGCGAAGCCGCGGGCCTTCGCGCCGGGCGGTCACCTCGATGCGCCCGCCGGCCACCTTGGGCTCCAGGCCGTGCTGAACGGCGTTCTCGACCAGCGGCTGCAGCAGCAGCGGCGGCACCAGCAGCGTGCGCAGGTCTTCGGGCAGGTCCAGACGCACCTGCAGCCGCGCGCCCATGCGCACGCCGATCAGCGCCAGGTAGTCGGCCAGTCTGTCGAACTCGGCCGCCAGCGGGTGTGCACTGCTGCGCGAGGCGGCCAGCGTGGCGCGCAGAAAGGCGATCAGCCGGTCCAGCATCTCCTGCGCGCGCGTGGCGTCCAGGCCGATCAGCACACGCAGGTTGGCCAGTGTGTTGAACAGCATGTGCGGCTCGAGCTGCGACTGCAGCAGCGCCAGCCGCGATTCGGCCGCCAGCCGTTCGGCAGCGGCGATCTGCGCGCGGCTCATCGCCAGCCTTTCGCGGGCGAACATGATGGCCGAGATGCCCACGGCCATGAGCAGCGAAATGACCAGCGAGCCACCGAAATCGCTGCTGCCGTCCAGCCCGGGCTTGGGCAGGCGGTGGCCCGTGAAGGCGTCGCCGATGGTGGCGCCGATCACGTAGCCGACCCAGGTGCCCAGCGGCAGCAGCAGCACCACGGCGGCCCAGGCCAGCGACCGCAATCCGGCGCTGCCGTTGCCGGCGCTGCCGCGGCCGCGCCTCAGGCGCTGCAGCACGGCCCACGCCAGGCTGCGCCCGCCGTCCAGCATCACCCAGCAGCTGATGCCGATGGACAGGCTGTAGATGAAGTTGGCCGACACGTTGATTCGGCGGTTGGACAGCCACAGCACCACGGCCAGCAGGCAGCACGCGACCACCACGATGGCGCCGCGGCGCAGAACGCCAGTCCAGCGTCGGCCGGGTGCTTCGGGCGCGCTGCCATCACCGCGCGAGACGGGAGCGGCAGCCCGGGGTGGCGAGACGCGGTTCATGGACGGCATTGTGGTCGGCTGCGGCCCGCCGGCACGGCGGGCGTGCGACGGCCTGCAGCGGGCGCTCGCCAGGTGTGGGCAGGGTGGCGCGGGATGCCGCGGTTGTCGACGTACCGAAGCACCGAACATCCCGCGGGTGGTCGCTGGCATCCGGGCAATGAACCCAAGCACCGATTCCACCGTCCGCGTCGAGCGGCCCATCGTCCAGGCCCTGCCGATCGTCGTCGACTCACCGCACAGCGGCACCGACTACCCCGCCGACTTCGGGGCCTCCACGCCGCACGCCCAACTGCGCTCGTCGGAGGACACCTGTGTGGACCCCGATCCGTTCAAGGGCGTGGAGATCATCCGCAGCGCCGGCCAGCCCGCGCGCGGCTGGCACTCGATGCAGATCGAGGTCAGGCGATCGCTGTACATGGACGCCGACTACCAGCCGAGCACCGGCTTCGAGCGTGTGCAGGCGGCAGCCACGGCGGTGCTGAAGGCGCTGGCCGAGCATGCCGAACGTGCACGCAGCGCGCGACGCTGAACCGCCGGACTCAGCTCGGCGTGCCCGGGGCCAGCCGCGCACGCAGCAGTTCGATGCGCTCGCGGTTGGCGCCCAGATCGTTTTCGCCCAGTCGCGAGGCCGAGCGCAGCTGCACGACACGCTTGACCGGGTCGAACCAGAACTCGGCGTCGTCGACGAAACCGACCCACTTCGTGCGGAACTCCACCCGCAGATAGTCGGGTCGCCGCTCGACGATGCGCGCGCCGTCCGTGGCTTCGATCGCCGCTTGCAGCGCGTCCATCGTCGCGGCGGCATCGCCCGATGCGGGCAACGGGGCGATGCGAGCAGAGCCGGCTTGCGGATGGTCAGGGAACAGGTCCACCTGGCTGTGCACGCTGTTGGGCGTGCTGGGCGGCGCCTTCAAACGGCCGTTCATCACGCCCAGGTCGGCGGGCGGCTGGCCGCCGATGAAGCCGGCGCGCACGGCCAGCAGCGCGGCCAGCAGCACCATCGCGACGCCCAACAGGGCCGGCAGGCCCATGTTCAGCCACAGCGATCGCTTGGGCCGGCCTGAGCCGGCCGGGGGTGAGCGCCGCGGCCCGGCCGTGGCCATCAGCGTCGGCGCGAGCCGCCCAGCAAAGAGCCGAGCACACCGCGGATGATCTCTCGCCCGACCGCCGAGCCGATGCTGCGCACGGCCGACGTCGCCGCCGCTTCGGCGAGTCCGGGCCGTCGTGCGCCGCGCGGGCCGGTGCTTCCGAAGAGCACGCCCTTCAGGCCGTCCATCATCCCGCCGGCCGACGTGGGTGCGCCGGCCGCCGCGCCCGCAGCGCCGCCACCCGCGGCCGTGGCACTGCCCGACGCGGCGGCGCGGCCACGCAGCTTTTCGTAGGCCGATTCGCGGTCGACCGTCTTCTCATAGGTGCCCGCCACCAGCGAGCCGGCGATCAGCGCCTTGCGCTGCTCTGGCGTGATCGGCCCGATCTGGCTGCCCGGCGGCAGCACATAGACGCGCTGGGTCACGCTCGGGCGGCCCTTCTCGTCCAGGAAGCTGACGAGCGCCTCGCCGACGCCCAGCTCGGTGATGGCGGTCTCGATGTCGAGCTTGGGGTTGGCGCGCATCGTGGTCGCCGCCGCCTTGACGGCCTTCTGGTCACGCGGGGTGAAGGCGCGCAACGCATGCTGCACGCGGTTGCCAAGCTGGCCGAGCACGGTGTCGGGGATGTCCAGCGGGTTCTGCGTCACGAAGTACACGCCCACGCCCTTGCTGCGCACCAGCCGCACCACCAGTTCGATGCGTTCGACCAGCGCCGCCGGCGCGTCCTTAAACAGCAGGTGCGCCTCGTCGAAGAAAAAGACCAGCTTGGGCTTCTCCAGGTCGCCCACCTCGGGCAGCATCTCGAACAACTCGGACAGCATCCACAGCAGGAAGGTGGCGTACAGCCGCGGCGCGTTCATCAACTTGTCGGCGGCCAGGATGTTGACGGTGCCCTTGCCGTCCAGCGTTTGCATGAAGTCGGCGATGTTGAGCATCGGCTCGCCGAAGAACTGGTCGCCGCCTTGCTCCTCGATCTGCATCAGGCCGCGCTGGATGGCGCCGACGCTGGCCGCGCTGATGTTGCCGTACTCGGTGGTGAAGACTTTCGCGTTGTCGCCGATGTGCTGCAGCATCGCGCGCAGGTCCTGCATGTCCAGCAGCGCCATGCCCTGGTCGTCGGCGATCTTGAAGACCAGGTTCAGTACGCCGGCCTGCGTCTCGTTGAGCGCCAGCATGCGTGCCAGCAGCAGCGGCCCGAGGTCGCTGACGGTCGCGCGCACCGGGTGCCCTTGCAGCCCGAAGACGTCCCACA
>JBBQOR010000022.1:0-11991 GCA_038331055.1 Burkholderiales bacterium | reverse complement strand
CCGCCACCACCAGCAGCAGGGCCGCGATGCCACCCACCGGCCGCCAGCGCACACCCGCCGGGCCGGCAGCAGGCAGCGCCAACTGCGCGTCGAGGCCGGGCACGAGGCCTCTTTCACGTTCGGTCTGCGCGCGGCGCAGGGCGTCGAGGATGTAGGACATGGATGGTGCGGCTCAGGGACTGCCGAGCAGGCGCGGTTCGTCCATGCCGGCCGGGCGCGTCACCCAGACCAGGCGCATCAGCGTCATCGGGCCGACCACCGCGTCGGGCGGCAGGCCCTGGGCGATCTGAAAGGCACGCACGCGCTGCGGCAGCGGCCGGCCGGCCTCGAAGCCGGCGCTGGCCAGTTGCTCGTCGAGCCAGCCTCGCAATGGCTCTGCGCGCGCGCTGTCGCCGCCTTCGCGCCAGCCCGGCGGGGTGCGCCAGAAGGTGGCGAGGTCGCCGCGCCACAGGTCGGCCAGCGTCGGCAGGCCGATCACGAAAGAGCGCCCGGCAGCCTCCAGCGTGGCCCGGCGGTCGTCCAGTGCGACCAGCGTGGCGAGAACGACCGCGCCGTCGTCGCCGCGCAACTCGAGCAACACCGGTCGCGCCAGCTGGCGCGCCATCGCCAGCCCGCCGGTGGCGCTGCGAAAGCACGCCAGCTGCGCCTGCTGCGCCACCACGCAGGGTTCGCCCTCGCCGATGGCCACGTTCCAGCGCAGCGCCAGTTCACGCCAGGCCGTGGCCGGCTGCGTGTGCGCCGCGGCCAGCAGCTCGGCCGGATCGGACAGCGCCGCCGCGGGCACCAGGTCGCCCGGCGGCGCAAGCGGCAGAGCCGGAGCGACCACCTGCGGCGCGGCCGAAGCCACCGCAGCAGGCCCGGGCGCTGCCACCTCGTGATCGGCCGGCGGCGTGGCCCGCCACAGCGCACCCAGGCCCAGGCCCAGCATGCCTGCCACCGCCGCCAGCGCCCATGCACGGGCTCGCCACATCGGCCGGGCGGCATCGCCCGCCAGCACCTCCCTGGCGGCCTGCTCCACCGTGCGGCGGTCGGCGCGTGGCTGCCCTTGCGCATAGGCGCCCAGCAGGGCACGGTCGGCCAGCAGGTTGATGCGCCGCGGCACGCCCTGGCTGAGCTTGTGCAGCCGCGCGAGTGCCCCCTCGGTGAAAGGCAGCTCGCCGCTGGTGCCCGCCACCGCCAGCCGATGGCGCACGTACTGCGGCGTCTGCGCGGCCGACAGCGCACCCAGGTGGAAGCGCGCCACGACCCGCTGTGCCAGTTGGCGCAGACCCGGCTGCGCCAGCATGTCGCGCAGCTCGGGCTGGCCGATCAGCACGATCTGCAGCAGCTTGCGCTCGCTCGTCTCCAGGTTGGTCAGCAGCCGCAACTGCTCGAGCACATCGGCCGACAGGCTTTGCGCCTCATCGATCACCAGCACCGGCTGCCGCCCCTGCGCATGCGCGTCGAGCAGGAAGTGGTTCAGCGCGTCGACATGCGCCTTCACGCTGTCGGCGGGCTGCGGCGGCGCGAGGCCGAATTCGCCGCACACCGTCTGCAGCAGCTCGATGGCCGACAGCTTCGGGTTGAACACATAGGCCACCGTGCAGTGCGCCGGCAGCTGCTCCAGAAAGCAGCGGCAGACCGTCGTCTTGCCCGCGCCGACCTCACCCGTCAGCAGCACGAAACCACCGCCTGCGCCCAGGCCGTACAGCAGATGCGCCAGTGCCTCGCGGTGCTGCTCGCTCATGTAGAGAAAGCGCGGGTCCGGCGCGATGGAGAAGGGCTCCTTGCTCAAGCCGAAGTACGGTGCGTACATGGGCGACGAGCATAGCGGGCCGCGTTCCCGTGCCGGGTACACGCGACGAATGAGCGACTCAGGCGGGCAAGGGCTCCACGGTCATGCCGGCGGACCTGAGTCGCCGCGCCAGCACGGCACCGAACGCGGTGGCCGGCGTCAGGAGCCCGCCCCGGGCCGGGCCACCGGGCAGGCTGGCGCCATCCACCGCCAGCGCCAACGCCGCTTCGCAGACGAACACCGTGGTCGCGCGGTTGCCGGGGTCGCCGCGGCCGGCGATACGCCCGCGCAGCACATGGCCGCCGGCGGTGCGGCCGACCAGATCGCAGCGGAAGCTCCCCGCGTCCATCGCCCGCTCTGACGGCCCCTCGCCCGGCTTGGGCATCAGCCGGCGCGCCAGCGAGCGCACGGGCGCCAGGCGCATCGCGCCCGTGGCGGCCAGGGAGCCGAAGCCCAGCGCCGCGGCCGCCAGCGCGGCGCCGGCCCCGCGACCGACCCGCATGCTTTCGCGGTAGCGCAGGCCGGCGTGCAGCGCCGGGTCAGCGGCGGCGGTCAGCAACGCGATCGAGCGGCGCACCACACGCGTGTTCACCGGCGCCATCACGAAGGGCGCGAGCCAGGCATCGAAGTCGGCGTCACGGTGCGGCGCATCGTCGTCGGCCTGCGCCGCCGCATCCGGCGGCACGCTGCCGGGAGGGTTGAGCAGGAAGGGGTCGGCCAGCAGCCGAAGCTGGCCGCTGTCGGCCAGCGCCAGCATCGAGGCCAGCGTGCCGCCGTTGACGCCACCGCTGATCGAGAACGCCGCCTTCACCTCCACGCAGGGCTCGCCATGCGCTTGCCACAGCGCCTGCGCCAGCAGCCAGCACCCCAGGTCCGAGGGCACCGAATCGAAACCGCACAGCGGCACGATGCGCGTGCCGTCGGCCGCCGCGCGGGCGTGGTGGCGCTCGATCAGGCCGCGCACCCAGGGCGTCTCGCCGGTGATGTCCACGTAGTGCGTTCGCTGCTCGACGCAGGCCGCCACCAGCGCGCTGCCGTGCAACGAGAACGGCCCTGCCGTGCTGAGCACCACGCGCGCCTGCGCGGCCAGCCGCTGCAGGGCCGGCGCATGGTGGGCATCGGCGATGACGATGCCGGCGCCAGAGGCGCGCGCACCGGCAGCCGCGCGCGCGGCTTCCAGCTTGTCTGCGTTGCGACCGGCCAGCGCCCAGCGCAGGCCCGGCGGGGCGTGGCGCGCGAAGTGCACCACCGTCTGCACGCCGACGAAGCCGCTGGCGCCATAGAGCACCACGTCGAAGGCGCGCGCGGGTTTGGGTGCGAGTGCGGCCATGGCCTCAGCGCGCCTTGAACAGGCTGCGGCCGATGATCTCCTTCATGATCTCGGTGGTGCCACCGTAGATGCGCTGCACCCGGGCATCGGCCCACAGGCGGGCGATCGGGTACTCGGTCATGTAGCCGTAGCCGCCGAACAGCTGCAGGCAGGCATCGGTGACGCGGAACTGCATCTCGGTGCACCAGTACTTGGCCATGCTGGCGCGGGTGGTGTCGAGTTCGCGCTTGAGGTGCTGCGCGATGCACTGCTCGAGGAACGCGCGGCCCAGCGCCGCCTCGGTGGCGCACTCGGCCAGCTTGTGGCGGATCGTCTGCAACGTGGAGAGCGGCTTGCCGAAGGCCAGCCGCTGCTCGGTGTACTCCACCGCCAGCCGCACCGCCTCCTCGGCCGCCGCGACGGCGGTGATGGCCACCAGCAGCCGCTCTTGCGGCAGCTCGGCCATCAGGCAGCCGAAGCCCTGCCCTTCCTCGCCCAGCAGCGCGTCAAGCGGCAGGCGCACATCGTCGAAGAATAGCTCCGACGTGTCCTGCGCATGCATGCCCAGCTTGTCGAGGTTGCGCCCGCGCGCAAAGCCCGCCCGCGTGCCTTCGCACAAGAACAGCGAGACGCCGCGCGCGCCGGCCGAGGCATCGGTCTTGGCGACGACGACGAACAGATCCGCGATCTGCCCGTTGCTGATGAAGATCTTCTGCCCCTTGAGCAGCCAGCCCTCGCCCTGCGCATCGCTGACGCGGCGCGCGCTGGTGCGCACGCCGGCCAGGTCGCTGCCAGCGCCGGGCTCGGTCATCGCGATGCCGCTGATCACCTCGCCGCGCGCCATGGCCGGCAGCCAGCGCGCCTTCTGCGCCGCGCTGCCGAAGTGCTCGATGTAAGGCGCGACGATGTCCGAGTGCAGCCCGAACTGCACCCCGTTGGCGCCGGCGAAGCCGAGCTCCTCGACCACGATGTGGGCGTAGAGAAAGTCGCCCCCGGCGCCACCCCACTCGGGCGCGGCGCCGGTCAGCAGCAGGCCCAGTTCGCCAGCGCGGGTGTACAGCGCGCGCGGCACCTGGCCGTCACGCTCCCACTGCACGTAGTTCGGGCGGATCTCGCGCTCGACGAAGCGGCGCACAGTGTCGCGAAAGGCATGGTGCTCTTCGGTGTAAGGCAGCAAGGACGAGGTCATGGCGGCAGCTCCTGCTGCGGTTGGCGCAACAGCCGCACGAAGGACCGCGCCACCTGGCGTGGGCTGCGGCCGGCGCTGTGGTCCGCGCGGTACCAGGTGGGCGACCAGTTCAGCGCGCCCAGCAGCATCAGGCGCAGCATCGGCCGCGAGGTGCGTGCGGGCAGCGGCAGCGCGTCGATCAGGCCGACGAAGCGCTGCTCATACGCACCGCGCAGCCGGCGCAGCGTGGGCGCCAGGGCAGGCGCACCGCCCGGCCCGACGCTGACCACCACCTTGGCGTAGGCACTGTCGTCGAGCAAGGATTCGAGGTGCGCCACGCAGGCCGCCTCGAGCCGCTGCCAGGCATCGACATGGCCTTCGACGGCCACTTCGACGGCGCGGTCGATGCGGCGCACGCCCTCGGCGTAGACGGCCGCCAACAGTTCGTCCTTGTTCGTGAAGTGACAGTACAGCGAGCCCGGCAGCATGCCCACCGCGCTGACGATGTCGCGCACCGAGGTGGCCTGGTAGCCCTTGGCCGCAAACTGCGCCGCAGCCGCGTCGAGCACCTGCGGCAAACGGCTCTCTGCGCGAGGCACACGCGCCGCGGCAGGCGCCCGCGCCACGCGCACAGCCTGGGCGGGCAACGGGGAATGGGAGGGTTTCTGGGCAAACTTCAAGGCAAACGCTCGTTTGCCGATCAGTATGGCATGCGACCCACCGCCGGTCTCTCGAGGGTCTCGCATTGATGAACGGCTCGCTGGCGGCAAGAATGCGCGCTGCCCCGCCCCTCGGAGACGTCAACGTGATCATCGACATCCACGGCCACTACACCACCGCGCCGAAGGCGCTGGAGCAATGGCGCCAGCAGCAGATCGCCGGCATCGCCGATCCCGCGCTCAAGCCGCAGGTGTCCGACCTGAAGATCAGCGACGACGAGCTGTGCGAGAGCATCGAGAACAACCAGCTCAAGCTGATGCGCCAGCGCGGCAGCGACCTGACCATCTTCAGCCCGCGCGCCAGCTTCATGGCGCACCACATTGGCGACTTCCAGGTCTCCAGCACCTGGTCGGCGATCTGCAATGAACTCTGCTTTCGCGTCAGCCAGCTGTTCCCCGAGCACTTCGTGCCCGCAGCCATGCTGCCGCAGAGCCCCGGGGTAGACCCCGCCACCTGCATCCCCGAACTGGTCAAGTGCGTCGAGCAGTACGGCAACGTGGCGATCAACCTCAACCCCGACCCGTCTGGCGGGCACTGGACCAGCCCGCCGCTGTATGACCGCCACTGGTACCCGATCTACGAGAAGATGGTCGAGTACGACATTCCGGCGATGGTGCACGTCAGCACCAGCTGCAACGCCTGCTTCCATACCACCGGCGCGCACTACATCAACGCCGACACCACGGCGGTGATGCAGCTGATCCAGGCCGACCTGTTCCGCGACTTCCCGACGCTGAAGATCGTCATCCCGCACGGGGGAGGCGCCGCGCCCTACCACTGGGGGCGCTACCGCGGCCTGGCGCAGGAACTGAAGAAGCCGCTGCTGTCAGAACATCTGCTGAACAACGTCTTCTTCGACACCTGCGTCTACCATCAGCCGGGCATCGACCTGCTGACGAAGGTGATCCCGGTCGCCAATATCCTGTTCGCCAGCGAGATGATCGGCGCGGTGCGCGGCATCGATCCCGAGACCGGCTTCTTCTACGATGACACCAGGCGCTACATCGAGGCCTCGACGCAACTGAGCGTGGCCGAGAAGCAGCAGATCTACGAAGGCAATGCGCGCCGCATCTACCCGCGGCTGGATGCGCAGCTCGAGGCGAAGGGGCTCTGACCATGTTCGAACTGGGCGTCGTCTACCGCAACATCACGCGCGCCGACGCGGCGCTGGCCAGCCGGCTGGGTGCCCTCGGCAGCGCCACCGTGCACGAGGCGATGGGCCGGGTCGGCCTGATGAAGCCCTGCATGCGGCCGATCTACCCCGGCGCGCAGGTGGGCGGCACGGCGGTCACGGTGCTGCTGCACCCGGGCGACAACTGGATGATGCATGTGGCGGCCGAGCAGATCCGCCCCGGCGACGTGGTGGTGGCCGCCATCACCGCCGACTGCACCGACGGCTACTTCGGCGACCTGCTGGCCACCTCGTTCATGGCGCGCGGCGCCAAGGCACTGGTCATCGATGCCGGCGTGCGCGACGTGAAGACGCTGCAGCAGATGGGCTTCCCGGTCTGGAGCAAGGCGATCAGCGCCAAGGGCACGATCAAGGCGACGATCGGCTCGGTGAACATCCCTGTCGTCTGCGCCGGTGCGTGGGTGACGCCGGGCGACGTCATCGTGGCCGACGACGACGGCGTGGTCTGCGTGCCGGCGGCGCTGGCGGCGAAGACCGCCGAGGCCGCCGCCGCGCGCGAGGCCAATGAAGGCGCCAAGCGCGAGAAGCTGGCCGCCGGCGTGCTGGGCCTGGACATGTACAACATGCGCGAGCCGCTGGCCAGGGCCGGGCTGCGCTACATCGACTGACGACCGAAGCGACCAAAGCGACCAAAGCGACCAAAGCACCCAACCCATGAAGACCCAGGTAGTCATCATCGGCGGCGGCCCGGCCGGCCTTCTGCTGTCGGAACTGCTGCACCGCGAGGGCATCGAAAGCCTCGTGCTCGAGCGCCAGACCCGCGCCCATGTGCTGCAGCGCATCCGCGCCGGCGTGCTCGAGAGCACGACGGTGGATGTCCTGCGCAATGCCGGCCTGGCCGAACGCATGGACCGCGATGGCCACGCCCACGACGGCATGCGCATCGTCTGGGCCGGGCGCGACAGCTTCTTCATCGACACCTGGAAATCGCTCGGCCGGCGCTTCATGAACTACGGCCAGACGCAGATCCAGGAAGACCTGTTCGCCGCCGCCGACCGCCGCGGCCAGCCGGTGCATGACGAGGCGCAGGACATCACGCTGCATGAGCTGACCAGCGAGCAGCCGCGCGTGCAGTACACGCACCGGGGCGAACGCCATACCGTCAGCTGCGCCTTCATTGCCGGTTGCGACGGCTTTCACGGCGTCTCGAGACAGGCCATTCCGGCCAGCGCGCGGCACGAGTTCGAGAAGGTCTACCCCTTCGGCTGGCTGGGCGTGATGGCGCGCGTCAAGCCGCTGCCCGACATCACCTACGCCAACCATCCGAACGGCTTTGCGCTGGCCTCTGCGCGCAACCCGCGGCTGGCGCGCTTCTACATCCAGGTGCCGCTGGAGCACAAGGTCGAGGAATGGCCCGACGAGCGCTTCTGGCTCGAGTTGAAGGCGCGCTTCCCGGACGATCTGGCCGCGGCCATCGAGACCGGGCCGACGATCGAGAAGTCGATCGCCCCGCTGCGCAGCTTCGTCAGCGAGCCGATGCGCCACGGCCGCCTGTTCCTGGCCGGCGACGCCGCGCACATCGTGCCGCCGACCGGCGCCAAGGGGCTGAATCTGGCGGTGTCGGACGTGTTCTATCTGTCGCGCGCGCTCGGCGCGTACTACCGCCACCGCGATGAGCGCCTGATCGACGGCTACAGCGCGATGGCGCTGCGCCGTGTATGGAGCAGCGTGCGCACCTCGTGGTATCTGACCAACCTGCTGCACCGCTTCCCGGCCGCCAGCGAGTTCGACCAGCGCGCGCAAGAGGTCGAGCTGGACTATCTGAAGTCATCGCAGCACGCGCAGGCGGCCCTGGCCGAGCAGTACGCCGGGTTGCCGCTCGAAACCGCAGACTGAAAGGCCCCCGCCCATGACCTTCGAGAAGACCCCCGGCTGGCTGGACTGGTTTTCCGGCCCCAGCAGCCCGCACTTCAGGCTGCCGCCGGGCAGCGTCGACGCACACTGCCATGTCTTCGGCCCCGGCGACGAGTTCCCTTACGCCGCCGAGCGCAAGTACACGCCCTGCGACGCCAGCAAGCAGCAGCTCTTCGCGCTGCGCGACCACCTGGGCTTCGCGCGCAACGTGATCGTGCAGGCCACCTGCCACGGCGCCGACAACCGCGCGCTGGCCGACGCGTGCATGGCCAGCGGGGGCCGGGCGCGCGGCGTGGCGACCGTGCGCCGCAGCGTCAGCGATGCCGAACTCGAAACGCTGCACGCGGCCGGCGTGCGCGGCGTGCGCTTCAACTTCGTCAAGCGGCTGGTCGACTTCACGCCCAAGGACGAGCTGCTGGAGATCGCCACGCGCATCAAGGCGCTGGGCTGGCATGTGGTGATCTACTTCGAGGCGCAGGACCTGCCCGAGCTGTGGGACTTCTTCACCGCGCTGCCCACCACCGTGGTCGTCGACCACATGGGCCGGCCCGATGTCAGCCGGCCGCTGGACGGGCCGCAGTTCCAGCTCTTCCTGCGCTTCATGCGCGAGCACGGCAACGTCTGGAGCAAGGTCAGCTGCCCCGAGCGGCTGAGCCTCACAGGCCCGCCCGCGCTGAACGGCGCGCAGGCGGCCTACCGCGACGTGGTGCCGTTTGCCCGCGCGGTGGTCGAAGCCTTCCCTGACCGCGTGCTCTGGGGCACCGACTGGCCGCACCCGAACCTGAAAGGCCACATGCCCGACGACGGCCTGCTGGTCGACTTCATCCCGCACATCGCGGTCACGGCCGAGCTGCAGCGCAAGCTGCTGGTGACCAACCCGATGCGCCTGTACTGGCCCGAGGAGGGCTGAGCATGCCGCTGGACAAGCCCTATCTCGACGTGCCCGGCACCACCATCTTCGACGCCGAGCAGTCGCGCCGCGGGTACTGGCTCAACCAGTTCTGCATGAGCCTGATGAAACCCGGGAATCGCGCCCGCTACCTGGCCGACCGCCGCGCCTATCTCGACGAATGGGCGATGGACGAGGCGCAGAAGCAGGCCGTGCTGGACGCCGACCTGAACCGCTGCATCGCGCTCGGCGGCAACATCTACTTTCTGGCCAAGATCGGCGCCACGCATGGCAAGAGCTTCCAGCAGATGGCCGGCAGCATGACCGGCATGACCGAGCAGGAGTACCGCGACATGATGATCTCCGGCGGCCGTTCGGTCGAAGGCAACCGCGTCGTCGGCGAGCACGGCAGCGCGCAAGCGCAGCACCAGCCGCAGGGCCACGGCAGCGGCCGGCTGCTGGACTGACGAGGCACACGCTCATGGCCCGCATCACCGCCTCCGTCTACACCTCGCATGTGCCGGCCATCGGCGCCGCGATGGACCTCGGCAAGACCGCCGAGCCCTACTGGCAGCCGCTGTTCGCCGGCTACGAGCGCAGCAAGCAGTGGCTGCGCGAGAACCGCCCCGATGTCGTGTTCCTGGTCTTCAACGACCACGCCACGGCCTTCAGCCTGGACATGATCCCCACCTTCGCCATCGGCACCGGCGCAGGATATGCGGTGGCCGACGAGGGCTGGGGCCCGCGCCCGGTGCCGCCGGTGGTGGGCCACCCGGCGCTGGCCGCGCACATCGCGCAAAGCGTGATCCAGGACGACTTCGACCTCACGCTGGTCAACCGCATGGACGTGGATCACGGCCTCACGGTGCCGCTGTCGCTGCTCTGCGGCCAGCCGCCGGCCGACGACTTCCGCTGGCCCTTCGCAGTGATTCCGTTTGCCGTCAACGTGGTGCAGTACCCGATCCCTTCGGGCCGGCGCTGCTTCATGCTGGGGCAGGCCATCCGCCGCGCAGTCGAGAGCTTCGACCAGCCGCTGAACGTGCAGATCTGGGGCACCGGCGGCATGAGCCACCAACTGCAGGGCCCGCGTGCCGGGCTGATCAACAAGGCCTGGGACCAGCGCTTCATGGACCAGCTGATCGCCGAGCCGGCGGCGCTGGCACAACTGCCGCATATCGACTACGTGCGCGAGGCCGGCAGCGAAGGCATCGAACTGGTGATGTGGCTCATCGCGCGTGGTGCGATGTCGGATGTCGCCGGCGGCGGCACTGCGCCGCGCGTGGCGTACCGCTTCTATCACGTGCCGGCCAGCAACACGGCGGTCGGCCATCTGATCCTGGAGAACTGAAAGCCATGGCATCGACGATCAAGGTGGCGCTGGCCGGCGCCGGCGCCTTCGGCATCAAGCACCTGGACGGCATCCGCCTGATCGACGGGGTCGAGGTGGTCTCGCTGGTCGGCCGCGAGCTCGAGAAGACGCGCGAGGTGGCGCAGAAGTACGGCATCGCCCATGTCGGCACCGATCTGGCCCACACCCTGGCGCTGCCCGAGGTCGACGCCGTCATCCTGTGCACCCCCACGCAGATGCATGCCGCGCAGGCCATCGCCTGCCTGCAGGCGGGCAAGCATGTGCAGGTGGAGATTCCGCTGGCCGACAGCCTGCGCGACGCGTACGCGGTGGCAGAACTGCAACGCCGCAGCGGGCTGGTCGCCATGTGCGGCCACACGCGGCGCTTCAACCCCAGCCACCAGTGGGTGCGCCAGCGCATCGTGGACGGCCGCTTCAACCTCCAGCAGATGGATGTGCAGACCTTCTTCTTCAGGCGCAGCAACATGAACGCGCTGGGCCAGCCGCGCAGCTGGACCGACCACCTGCTGTGGCACCACGCCGCCCACACGGTGGACCTGTTCGCGCACCAGGCGCGCAGCCCGGTCGTCAAGGCCAGCGCCGTGCAGGGCCCGATCCACCCAACGCTGGACATCGCGATGGACATGAGCATCCAGCTCAAGGCCGCCAGCGGGGCGATCTGCACGCTCAGCCTGAGCTTCAACAACGACGGCCCGCTGGGCACCTTCTTCCGCTACATCGGCGACAGCGGCACCTACCTGGCGCGCTACGACGACCTGTACACCGGCAAGGACGAGAAGATCGACGTCAGCGGCGTGGATGTGTCGGTCAACGGCATCGAGCTGCAGGACCGCGAGTTCTTCGCCGCCATCCGCGAGAGCCGCGAGCCCAACGCCAGCGTGGCGCAGGTGCTACCCTGCTACGAGGTGCTGCACGATCTGGACCGGCAGCTGGCGCAGGGCTGAGGCCACGCCGGCCGCCGCGAAGGGCCGGCTCGCGCCGTTGAAAGGTTTTCCCCGCGCCGCCGACCAATCCAGCGACGACACCAGCCCCCAGGAGGCCCCCATGACCCGCCGCCAGCTTTTCGGTTTCTTGCAGGCCCTCGGCCTCGGCCCCGCCATCATCGCCAGCAGCGGTGCCGGCGCGGCACCCGCCCCCGGGTCCGTCCAGCGGCTTGAGCTCAGCGATGCCGAATGGCGCGCCCGACTCACGCCGGCGCAGTACGAGGTGCTGCGCCGCCACGGCACCGAGCGCGCGGGCACCAGCCCGCTGGACCGCGAGAAGCGCGTCGGCACCTTCGTCTGCGCCGGCTGCCAGCTGCCGCTGTTCGCCTCGGCTGCCAAGTACGACAGCGGCACCGGCTGGCCGAGCTTCTTCGAGGCGCTGCCCGGCGCCATCGGCACCAGCCGCGATTTCAAGATGCTGCTGCCGCGCACCGAATACCACTGCATCCGCTGCAGCGGCCATCAGGGCCATGTGTTCGGCGACGGCCCGCGGCCGACCGGCAAGCGCTACTGCAACAACGGCGTGGCGCTGAACTTCGTGCCGGGGGCCGCATGAGCGCCACGATGCGGCGCCGCGCGGCGCTGACTCTCGTGCTGACCCTGGCGGCCGGTGCGGCTGCCGCGCAAAGCGCCACAGCGTCCACCCAGACCGCCACCTTCGCCGGCGGCTGTTTCTGGTGCGTCGAGTCCGATTTCGACAAGGTCGACGGCGTCCTCTCCACGACCTCGGGCT
>JBBQOR010000021.1:0-12042 GCA_038331055.1 Burkholderiales bacterium | reverse complement strand
TGCGCGCAGGTCGCCTCGCACTCGGCGGGCGGTGCAGCCTGCGCGGGTGGTTCTGGATCTTGCGGCACCACCTGCGAGCGCAGCTTGGCGTTGGGTGCGAGAACGCCGTGGTTCGCGCAGCGGGGGTCCGCTCACTTCGCGAAGCGAAGTTACGCCGACACCAAACGGATCGGGTGCAGTCTGGGGCGTGGCACCAGCGCAGCCAGCCGCTGCATGAACTCCAGCGGCGACATCGCGGGGTGCGTGGCATCTGCGATTCATGCACCGCGCCACGGGCCAGGCGCGTGCGCGCCCAGCACCGCCCAAGTGGAACAAGGCCGGCATTCCGCCAGGCCCGCGGGCGAGTTGTTGACCGCGTACGCCGGGCTGGTTTAGCCTGCCATGATGAAGACTCTTCTCCGCCTGTTCACGGCAGGCCATTTCATCATCAGTCTGTTGTTTCTCGCGGGCGCCGTCGCGCTGATAGGGCTCGCGGCCGTGCATCTGTGGCAGGGTATCCAGCTCTTCGACGAGGGGCCGATCACGCAGCGGCTGAACGCTGTGCTGGAGAGCATTGCGATACTCGCGGTGGCGGTCGCCGCACTGGAGCTGGGCCAGACCATCCTCGAGGAGGAAGTGCAGCGCGGAACGCAGATGAGCACGCCGACACGCGTACGCCGCTTCCTGTCGCGCTTCATGGTGGTGCTGATCGTCGCGCTGTCGATCGAGACCGTGGTGCTGACATTCCGCTTCGCGCAGGAGAGTCCAGAGTACCTGCCCTATGCAGCGAGCATCGGCCTCGCCGCTGCCACGATGCTCGCCGCCTGGGGCCTGTTCATCTGGCTCAATCGCAGCGCCGAGCAACTCGAGCCTGAAGGCATGCAGGCGGCGAAGCGCGAGGACCGCGAGCTCGAGAAACTTGCCAAAGGAGAAGGAGAGGGCAAGCCATGAGCGTTGCGCGACAGGCTGGCGAGGCATCCTTTCCCGGGCCATGGGCTCGCCCGGCTCGCCCGGCTGGCCCGACTGGGCCTGCTGTCCCGGGGCGCCGTCCGGCGCCCTGATCGCAGGACCGGGCTGCCGGCCGATGGCTTGCACGCGATGCTCCCGAGGTGGTGAGCTCGGACGGTCTCAAGCCGCGCGCTGCGCCTCGATCGCCCTGTGTGCCGCCTACCTTTGTGGGCCCACGGCTGCGGGGACACCTTCGGGGGCCTCGGTGCCTATGCGACCGGCCGCTTCGGGGCGACGAGTTCGCGGCAGCGAATGTCGCAGAGGGATCGAAAGCGGTCAGCGTCGCGACCGTACGCTGAGTCGGCTCCACCCTCGAAACGCCGCCCCTCACGCCACCCGGCAGACCTTCAGCATGTTCGTCCCGCCGGGGTAGCCCATCGGCTCGCCGCAGGTGATGGCGTAGGTGTCTCCGGGCTTGAGCACGCCGCGCTCGACCAGCAGCCGCTCGGCGGTGTCGAGCGCCACATCGCGGTCGGGGAGCTTGGGCATCAGCAGCGGGCGCACGTTGCGGTACAGGCACATGCGCCGCTGCGAGGTCTGCTGCGAGGTCAGCCCGTAGATAGGCGCCTTCACGTTGTGCCGGCTCATCCACAGCGCGGTGCTGCCGCTCTCGGTCAGCGCGATGATCGCCTTGCAGCCCAGGTGGTGCGCGGTGAACAGCGCGCCCATCGCGATCGTCTGGTCGATGCGGCCGAAGCGCTTGTTGGCGAAGTCGGTCTCGATCGAGAAGTCGTCGGCGGCTTCGGCTTCGAGCGCGATGGCGGCCATCTGGATGATGGTCTCCACCGGATACTTGCCGGCGGCGGTCTCGGCGCTGAGCATCACCGCGTCGGTGCCGTCGAGCACGGCGTTGGCCACGTCGCTGACCTCGGCGCGCGTGGGCACGGCGTTGAAGATCATCGACTCCATCATCTGCGTGGCGGTGATGACCACCTTGTCCATCTCGCGCGCCATGCGGATCATGCGTTTTTGCAGCGCCGGCACCGCAGCATTGCCGACCTCGACCGCCAGGTCGCCGCGCGCAACCATGATGCCGTCGCTGGCGCGCAGGATCTGGTCGAGCACCGGGATGGCTTCGCTGCGTTCGATCTTGGCGATCAGCGCCGGCTTGTGCCGCGTCGCCTCGCCCGCCACGTTGGCGAGTTGGCGCGCCATCTCCATGTCGGTCGCGCTCTTCGGGAAGCTCACCGCCAGGTAGTCGCACTGGAAGGACATCGCGGTCTTGATGTCGTCCATGTCCTTCGCGGTCAGCGCCGGTGCGGTGAGGCCGCCGCCGGCCTTGTTGATGCCCTTGTTGTTGCTCAGTTCGCCGCCGACGACCACCGTCGTGACGACCTGCTCGCCCAGCACCTGGTCGACCGTCAGGCGCAGCAGTCCGTCGTTGAGCAGCAGCGTGTCGCCCGGGCGCACATCGCGCGGCAGGTCCTTGTAGTCCAGGCCGACGCAGCTGTTGTCGCCGGGCGCGCTGCGCGAGGCGTCGAGGACGAAGCGCTGGCCGACGATCAGCTCGGTTTTGCCGCCCTCGAACTTGCCGACGCGGATCTTCGGCCCCTGCAGGTCGGCCATGATGGCCACTTCCTTGCCGGCCTTGGCCGCCACCGCGCGCACCAGCGCGGCGCGCTCGATGTGGTCTTGCGCCGTGCCGTGGGAGAAGTTCAGCCGCACCACATCCACGCCGGCGCGGATCATGCGTTCAATGACCTCGGGCGACGAGGAGGCCGGGCCGAGGGTGGCGACGATCTTGGTGGCGCGCATGGCGGGTCTCGCTCGGGTGCTGAGGGGTCGCGATCATTATGGGCGCGCCCCTATCTTGGCCGGGCTGGCAGGGTTGGCCGGGCTGGCCGGGCTGGCCGGGGGCGCTCAACCGGCCGCGCGCCGCCCCAGGATCTCGAAGGCCGGCAGCGTCTTGCCTTCGAGCACCTCGAGGAAGGCGCCGCCGCCGGTGGAGATGTAGCCGATGTCGCGCTGGATGCCGTACTTGGCGATGGCCGCCAGCGTGTCGCCGCCGCCGGCGATGCTGAAGGCGCTGCTGGCCGCGATGGCGCGCGCCACGGTTTCTGTGCCGTGCGCGAAGGCATCGAACTCGAACACGCCCAGCGGGCCGTTCCAGACGATGGTGCCGGCCGCCTTCAGCTGCTCGGCCAGCGCCTGCGCCGTGCGCGGGCCGATGTCGAGGATCAGGTCGTCGGCCGCCACCTCGGTAGCCGCCTTGACGGTGGCCGGCGCGTCGGCGGCGAAGGTCTGGGCCACCACCACGTCAACCGGGATCGGTACCGCAGCGCCGCGCGCCGTCATCGCGGCCATGACGGCCTTCGCCTCGCCTACCAGGCCGGGCTCGGCCAGGCTCTTGCCGATGGGCAAACCTGCGGCCAGCAAGAAGGTGTTGGCGATGCCGCCGCCGACGATCAACCCGTCCACCTTTGCGGCCAGGCTTTGCAGGATGCTCAGCTTGGTGCTCACCTTGCTGCCGGCGACGATGGCCACCAGCGGCGGCTTCGGATGCGCCAGCGCCTGGGTGATGGCGTCGATCTCGGCCGCCAGCAGCGGGCCGGCGCAGGCCACCGGCGCGTACTCGGCGATGCCGTAGGTGCTGGCCTCGGCGCGGTGCGCGGTGCCGAAGGCGTCGTGCACGAAGATATCGCACAGCGCGGCCATCTTGCGTGCCAGCAGCGGGTCGTTCTTCTTCTCGCCGCGGTTGACGCGGCAGTTCTCCAGCAGCACCACGTGGCCGGGTGCCACCTGCACGCCGTCCACCCAGTCGGCGATCAGCGGCACCGGGCAGCCCAGCAGTTCGGCCAGCCGCGTGGCCACCGGCGCCAGCGAGTCGTGCGGGCCCAGCGTGCCTTCGGTGGGCCGGCCTAGGTGCGAGGTGACCATCACCGCAGCGCCGGCATCGAGCGCCATGCGGATGCAGGGCACGCTGGCGCGGATGCGCGTGTCTTCGGTGATGTGGCCGGCGTCGTCCAGCGGTACGTTCAGATCGGCGCGGATGAACACGCGCCGTCCGGCCAGACGGCCCTGGGCGATGAGGTCTTCGAGGCGGATGACGTTCATGGTGTGGGCCCGGGTCCAGGGACGGTGATCGAGGCATTCGATCGGCTGGGTCCCGCATTGTCGGGGCCGCGCCGCGCTACCAGCCCAGCCCCAGCCGAAGCACCAGCAGCACCAGGCTGCCGCTGACGATGGTGCCCAGGATGCTGCGGCGCCAGGCATACCAGGCGGCGCCGGCCAGCGCGGCGAAGACCCGGGCGTCCTGCCAGTGGCCGATCAGCTGGCCCTGCGTCATCACGATCTCCGGCAGCACGATGGCCGCCAGCGCCGCCACCGGCGCATAGCGCAGCCCCTGACTCAGCCAGTCAGGCAGCGGCAGTTCACGAGACGGCAGCACGAAGAAGCCGCGCGTGATCAGCGTCACCAGCGCCATGCCCAGGATCGTCAGCACGATGTCCAGCGTGTTCACGTGTTGTCCTCGGCCGGCATCGCGGGCCGCGGCTTGCCGTGGTCGAGCAGCAGCGCGATGGCCACCGCAGCCGCGATGGCCACCACGATGTTCAGCTTGAGCGGCAGTGCGTAGGCCGCCACCGCCGCGCAGCCGGCCACCGCGGCCGCCACCGCCGTGGCGCGGTCGTGCAGCATCGAGCAGGTCAGGCCCAGCAGCGCCAGCACGCCAGCGAAGCCAATGCCCCAGGTGCTGGGAATCGACTCGGCGAACAGGATGCCCACCACCGACGGAATCTGCCACGACAGCCAGTTCAGCGATGTGCCGCCCCAGAAGTAGGGCACCTGCGCCGGCTCGGCACGCGGCGCGGGGAATCGCTGCATGAAGAAGGCGAAGTTCAGGTCAGCGGCGAAGTAGGACATGCGCAGCCGCTGCGCGAGCGGATAAGGCGCCAGATAGGGCCGCCACTGTGCGCTGAGGATGACGAAGCGCAGATTGACGCAGGCGGTGGTCATCAACACCACCCATACCGGCGCGCCCGAGGCGATCAGCGGCAGCGCGGCCAATTGCGCGCTGCCGGCGAAGACCAGCAGCGACATCGCCAGCGCCAGCGGCAGCGGCAGCCCGACCTGCGTCATCGCCACGCCGGTGACCAGCCCCCAGGCCGCGATGCCTGGCGCCACGCCGGCCATGTCGCTTACGCCGCGTTTGAATTCCGGATGGCGCCAGTTCCAGGCCCCCGCCTCGGGCGGCGTCGGCATCGCCGGCGCCGGGGGGCCAGGTGACTTCATGCCCTGATTGTCCACGCGCCGGCCCGCCGCCTGACCCCGGCGCCTGACACCGGCGCCTGACACCGGCGCCTTGCGTGCGGCGCAGGCTTCAGGGCGGCTTGCGCTTGGCGTCGGCGACCTTGCTGTCGTCTTCGGCTGGCGCCGACGCCGCTGCCGCGGCGGGCTTGGCGGTCTCGATCTTGTTCTCGCGCATGTAGTCGTTCATCTCGCGCCAGCCGGCGAACACGGCCGCCTTCTCCGCCCGCTTGTTCAGCGCGTAGCACTCCTCGATCGGCCGCCCGACGTGGCGGCAGGCCCCGCCGACCGCCTTGCCTTCGGCGCTGCGCCGCTCAGCGAGTTGCGTCGTGCTCTCGATGCCCAGCAGGTCGCAGCCGCTCGACAGCAGGGCGGCGGACAGCAGCAACAGGGCAGACAGAAACCGGGGCATGGGATCAGGGTGCGACGGCAGGGCGGGACAGCGCTGCACTCGTTATCGGCGCCCACCAGCGCAGTCTTGAACCCGGCGCACGGCAAGGCCGCGCCGCCGATGGGTTTCAGTCGCGAGCGACGATGCTCTGGCGCAGCCGGGCGATGCGCTCGGCAGTGGGCGGATGGCGCACCAGTCGCCGTCGCCAGCCCTGCGCGCCGACCGGGGCGACAACCAGCAGCGCCGCCGCGTGCGGGTGGCGCAGGGCCGGGCGCGGCGCGGCCGCATGTTCGATCTTGTACAGCGCGTCGGCCAGGGCACCGGGGTCGCCGGCGATGCGCGCGCCCAGCCGGTCGGCGTCGAACTCGCGCTCGCGGCCGGCGGCCAGCCACAGTGGCAGCGCGGCCAGCGGCGCCAGCAGCCACAGCGCCCAACCCGAGGGGGCGGGCCCGTCGTCCTCGCCGTCCAGCACCGAGGCGCCCAGCGCCAGCAGCGCGAGCGCGACCAGTGCGCCCGAGAGCACCGAGCCCAGCGCGGCAGCACGCACGTCACCGTGGCGGATGTGCGCCAGTTCGTGCCCGATGACGGCGCGCAGCTCGCGCTCGGACAGCAGCGACAGCAGCCCGGTGCTGAGCGCCACCGCACAGCGTCTGCCGCGTGCGCCGGTGGCCAGCGCGGCAGGGGCGGGGTCGTCGAAGAGCCAGACCTGCGGCGTCGGCACCGCGGCGCGCTGGGCCAGTTCTTGCACCAGTTTGACCAGATACGGTGCGCTGCTCTCGTCCACCTGCTGGGCGCCGTAGGCCCGCAACAGCAGGCGAGAAGACGCGCCGCGCGCCAGCAGTCCGATCGCCAGTCCCGCCGGGGCGCCCAGTGCGGCACCGCGCGGGCCGTCGGCCAGCGCACCGGCGAGCGCGCCCAGCGTGGCCATGGCGGCCAACAGGCTGGCGGTCTTCAGCATCTGGGGCATCGATGGGGCGGGTTGGAGCGCGCGGATGACGCGGAAGGTGAGATGCCGCAAGCCGGCGGCAAGACCCGGGTTTTAGTTCAACCCGGCGCCGGGCCTAAGACCCTGCCGGCATTGACGGGATGCGCATGAAGGAATTGCACCGCTGTCACACGCCGGCCGCCGGAACGTTGCAGCAGCAGCAATTCGAGCGCTGCCTCGCCGCAGGCGACCACGATGCGGCTGGCGCCCGCGTCGACCACCGTGCCCGGTGGCGCCGCGGCGCCGGGCGCATCGACCACGCGGGCGCGCCACAGCTTCACCGGCGCGCCGTCGAGCATGAAGCTGGCGCCGGGAAAGGGGTCGAAGGCGCGAAGCCGGCGCTCCAGCAGCGATGCTGGTGCCGCCCAGTCGATGGCCGCCTCGGCCTTGCCGATCTTCGCCGCGTAGCTGGCGCCCTCGGCGGGCTGAGGTTGCGCCACCAGCCGGCCGGCCGCCGCGTCGAGCAGTGCGCGCACGATCAGCCGGGCGCCGAGTTGCGCCAGCCGCTCTTGCAGCGTCTGCGCGGTGTCGTCGGCGCCGATCTGCAGCGATTCGGCCAGCAGCATCGGCCCGGTGTCCAGGCCGGCGTCCATCTGCATGATGGTGATGCCGGTGTCGGTGTCGCCATCCTCGATGGCACGCTGGATCGGCGCCGCGCCGCGCCAGCGCGGCAGCAGCGAGCCGTGGATGTTGATGCACCCCAGACCTGGCAAAGCCAGTGTCCAAGGCGGCAGGATGAGGCCGTAGGCGGCCACCACCAGCACGTCGGGCGCGGCCTGCTGCAGCGCCTGGCGTGCCTGCGCCGCGTCCTGCGGCCAGCGGCCATCGAGCTTCAGGCTGTGCGGCTGCGCCAGCGCCAGGCCGCGCTGGAGCGCCAGTGCCTTCACCGGCGAGGCCTGCAGCTGCAGGCCGCGGCCGGCCGGGCGGTCGGGCTGCGTGAGCACCAGTGGCACCGTGAAGCCGGCGTCGAGGATGGCCACCAGCGCCGCGCTGGCGAACGCCGGCGTGCCGGCAAAGGCGATACGCAGTGAGGGGGACGGCGCGCCGGACGACCCGGTAGAGGGCAAAGGCAGGCCCGGCGCGGGGCTCATCCCGTGCGCTCTTCCTCGCGCGACTTCTTCAGCATCTTGGTGCGGATGCGCTCGCGCTTGAGCGGGCTGAGGTACTCGACGAAGACCTTGCCCAGCAGGTGGTCCATCTCGTGCTGGACGCAGATGGAAGTCAGCAGCTCGGCATCGAACTCGACCTGCACGCCGTCGCGGCCGAGCGCGCGCACGCGCACTCGGGCGTGGCGCGGCACGCGGTCGTAGATCTGCGGCACCGACAGGCAGCCTTCCTCGCCCAACGTCATCTCGTCGCTGCTCAGGACGATTTCGGGGTTGATCAGCACCCGCGGCTGGTCGCGGCTGTCGGACGTGTCGAGCACGATCACCCGCTCGTGCACGTCCACCTGCGTGGCCGCGAGGCCGACGCCGTCGTGGGAGTACATCGTCTCCAGCAAGTCGTCGACCAGTTGCCGGATGCGCGCGTCCACCTCGGCCACGGGACGGGCCACCTTGTGCAGGCGGGGATCGGGGTAGCGCAGGATCGTGAGCTGGGCCATGGTGTCGGCAACAGGGGGTTTCAGCTGTGGGCGGCACGCAACGGCGGTGCCCTGAAGGGTTCGATCAGGATGCCTGCCCGCCCGCTGTTTTCATTGCGATATCAAGGGTTTAGGGGCAGAATCTTATTCACCGTATGAAGATTTTGCATGACCTTCGACCGGCCGGCCGGGTGACCGCGCCAGAGCCCCTTGCCGCCCTCGATTGTGGCATCCGACCAGAGCGCGCCGCGCGCCGGGAGATCCTGACATGACCCGTCGCCGCTGCCGGCTTGCCTGCGGCCTTGCCATGCTGGCCCTTGGTTTGGCGCCGTTTGGTGTGCCGATTGCGCAAGCCGCCGAGCCCAACTTCCCGATCACCGCGGCGCAGCGCGCTGCCGCGCAGCAGGTGGCGCAGGCCGGCGTGCCGCTGTCCGAGTTGGTGCCCAATGCGCCCGATTCGCACACCGTGCAGCGCGGCGACACGCTGTGGGACATCTCCAAACTGTTCCTCAGGAGCCCGTGGCGCTGGCCCGAGCTGTGGGGCATGAACCTGGAGCAGATCCGCAACCCGCACCTGATCTTCCCCGGCCAGGTGCTGGTGCTCGACAAGTCCAGCGGACGCGCGCGGCTTCGGCTGGGGCAGGTCGTGCCCGGTCAGCCGCCGACGAATACCGTCAAGCTGTCGCCGCGCGTGTGCGCCACGCTGCTGGATGGCGGCGCGATTCCCTCGATCCCGCTGCACTTGATCGGCCCGTTCCTCAACGAGGCCGTGATCTTCGAAAGCAACGAACTCGAGCGCGCGCCGCGCATCGTGGCCACGCAAGAGGGCCGGGTGATGCTGTCGCGCGGCGAAACCGCCTATGTGCGCGGCGACGCCGATGGCAAGCGCGACTTCCGTGTCTTCCGCGAGCCGCGGCCGCTGTTCGATCCGCTCACGCGTGAGTTGCTGGGCTTCGAGGCGCGCTACGTCGGCACGGCAGAGCTCAGGCTCGCCGGGGAAGACCGCACGGGCGCCGACGGCAAGCTGCTGGTGGTGCCCGCCACCTACGTCATCAGCAGCACGCGGCTGGAGGCGATGGTCGGCGACCGGCTCTCGCCGGTGCCTCCGCAAGACCTGGCCGCCTATGCGCCGCGTGCGCCCACGCAGCCGATGGACGGCCGCGTGGTCTCGATCTACGGCGAAGCGCTGTCGGCCGGGCAGAACCAGATCGTCACGCTCAACCGCGGCGCGCGCGACGGCGTCGAACGGGGCCATGTGCTGGCGCTGTGGCGCGCCGGCGTGCCCGCGGTCGACCGCACCGATCCGCTGCGCACCGCGCTGCGCCTGCCCGATGAGCGCCACGGCCTGCTCTTCGTCTTCCGCGTCTTCGAGCGTGTGTCTTACGCGCTGATCCTCTCGGTCAACGACCCGGTGCGCGCCGGCGACCGCTTCACGCAGCCCTGAGCGCACGGCGCCGGATGCTTGACGGCGCCGAGTTCCCGCCCTGGCTGCGTCTGCTGGAGGCCCCCGGCCTGGGGCGCGGCGCGGTTCGCCGCCTGCTCGCGGCCTTCGGCTCACCCGACGCGGTGCTCGCGGCGCGGCCGGCGGCGCTGCGCGAGGTGGCAGGCACCGATGCCGCAGCCGCGCTGGCCGCAGCACCCGACACTTTCGCCGCCCGGCTGGCGGCCGCGCGGGCCTGGTGGGCCGGCGGCGCGGGCCGCGGCGCCATCGTCCTGGGCGACGCCGAGTACCCGCCGCTGCTGCTGCAGACCGCCGACCCGCCGCTGCTGTTGTACGTGGAGGGCGACAGCGCGCTGCTGTCGGCGCCGTCGCTGGCCATCGTCGGCAGCCGCAACCCCACTGCGCAAGGGGCCGACAACGCGCGCGCCTTTGCCGCGCAACTGGGCCGCGACGGCTGGGTCATCGTCTCCGGGCTGGCGATGGGCATCGACGCTGCGGCGCACGAAGGCGCGCTCGACGCCGGTGCGGCCACGCTGGCGGTGGTCGGCACCGGGCCGGACATCGTCTACCCCGCACGCCACGCGGCGCTGGCCCGGCGCATCGCCGAACGCGGCGTGCTCATCAGCGAGTTCGCGCCCGGCACGCCACCGCTGCGCGAGAACTTTCCGCAGCGCAACCGGCTGATCGCCGGGCTCACCCGCGGAACGCTGGTGGTCGAGGCCGCGCTGAAGTCGGGCTCACTGATCACCGCGCGGCTGGCCGCCGAGGCCGGGCGCGAGGTGTTCGCCATTCCGGGCTCGATCCATGCGCCGCAGTCGCGTGGCTGCCACGCACTGATCCGCCAGGGCGCGCGGCTGGTCGAGTCGGCGGCCGACGTGCTGGAGGAACTCGGCACGCCGGCGGCCGTGGCGGCGGCGGCCGGCGCGGCTGTCGATCCACCGTCGGCCGACCCGCTGCTGGACGCGCTGGGGCAGGACCCGGTGACGCTGGACGCGCTGTCGGCGCGCACCGGCTGGGGCGCCGCCGAGTTGAACGCGCGACTGCTCGAACTCGAACTCGACGGCCGCGTCGCGCGGCTGCCCGGCGGCCTGTTCCAGCGGCGCACGGCGGGTTGAGGGCCGGCGCTGCAGCACGGCTTCGGGACGCGAGCGCTCGGGTATAGTGATTCGATGTTCGATGTCCTCGTGTACCTGTACGAGACCTACTGGCGGCCTGACGCCTGCCCGGACCACCGGCAGCTCTCGCGCAAGCTGACCGCGATCGGCTTCGAAAGCGAAGAGATCCAGGAGGCCCTGAGCTGGCTCGACGGTCTGGCGCGCAGCGCCGAGTCGCATGCCGGCGAGCAGCGCCCCGACAGCCTGCGCGTGTACTCCGCTGACGAGCAGGACACGCTGGGCGAAGCGGCGATCGGCTTCATCAGCTTCCTCGAATCGGCCGGCGTGCTGCCGCCGGTGATGCGCGAGATGGTGATCGACCGCGCCAGCGCTGCCGGCGGCAATCCGATCCAGCTCGAAGACCTGAAGATCATCGTGCTGATGGTCTTCTGGAGCCTGGGCGAAGAGCCCGATGCGCTGATCCTCGACGAGCTTTTCGTCGACGAGCAGGAGCGGCTGATCCACTGAATCTGGCGGCCGGCTGCTGCTGTTGATGCGCCTGTTCCGCGTTCTGCTGCCTGCCCTGCTGGCCACCGTCGTGGTGGCCTGGGCGCAAGAGCTGCCGTGCGGCGCGCCGGCCTCCGACGCGATGCGCACGCTGGTGCTGCGCGAGCTCAACACACTGCGCGCCAGGCCCAGGGCCTGCGGCGCCCGCGGCGCCTTCACTGCGGCCACGCCGTTGACGTGGAACACCCGGCTGGAGGCGGCGGCCGCGCAGCAGGCGCTGTGGCTGGCCCCGCGCAACGAGCTGACCCACGCCGGGCCGGGCGGCGGCAGGGTCGGCGCTCGCGTGCGTGCGGCGGGCTACGAGCCCGGCCGTGTCAGCGAGAACCTGGCGCTCGGCCAGCCCGACATCGACATGCTGATGCAGGACTGGGCGTCGAGCGACGACCACTGCGCGAACCTGATGGACCCGGGTGTGCACGAGGTCGCGCTGGCCTGCTGGCACGCGGCGGAGCGTCAGCCGCTATGGGTGCTGGTGCTGGCGCGGCCACGCTGAATCGCCCTTCATTCGGTTGAAGCGCGTGCCGCTCAGCCCGCCGCGTCGATGATCCCGCCGCCCAGGCACACCTCGCCGTCGTACACCACGGCCGACTGCCCGGGCGTCACCGCCCACTGTGCGGCGTCGAAGGCCAGCGCGAAGCGGCGGTCGGCCGAAGGCTCGAAAGCGCAGCCGGCGTCGGTCTGGCGGTAGCGCGTCTTCGCTGCCAGCGCGGCGCCGGGCGGGGCGTGGCCGGCCACCCAGCTGGCATCGGC
>JBBQOR010000020.1:0-12197 GCA_038331055.1 Burkholderiales bacterium | reverse complement strand
CGAACGCGGCTTCCAGCGCCTGCTTCAGATCGGCTTGCAGATCGGTGGCGCTCTCGAGCCCGATCGAGAACCGCACCAGATGCCCCTGCAGATGGCTGTGCTGCCGCACCGCATCGGCGCCGCGCATCGCGGCCAGGTCATAGGGCACCACCAGGCTTTGCGGACCGGCCCACGAATAGCCGATCCGGAACAGCTTCAGGCCATCGACGAAACGATCGACCTGCGCGGCGCTGAATCGCGTGTCGAGCAGAACCGAGAACAGCCCCGCCGCTGCCGTGCAGGTGCTCTGCCAGTGTGCGTGCCCGGGTGAATCGGGCAAGGCCGGATGCAGCACACGGGCCACCTCGGGCCGGCCTTGCAGCCACAAAGCCAGCTGCCGCGCCGCGGCGTCGTGGGCGTGATAGCGCAGCGCCATCGAGGGCAGCGAGCGCAGCACCGCTTCGACGTCGTTGGCGCCGACACCCAGGCCCAACCGCATGTGGGTCAGCTTGATACGCTCGTTCAGCGCCTCGTCGCGCGTGGTCACCGAGCCCATCAGCACGTCTGCGCCGCCAGAAGGGAACTTCGTCAGCGCCTGCATCACGATGTCGATGCCCAGCGCGAAGCCGTCGAAGGCGACGCCCGCGCCCCAGGTGTTGTCCAGCACCGTCGTCACACCGTGACGCCGCGCTGCGGCCACCAGGCCGCGCAGGTCGGGGAACTCCATCGTCACCGAGCCAGGAGCTTCCAGCCATACCAGCCGCGTCGCCGGGGTCAGCATGGCCTCGAAGGCTGCGGCATCCATCGGGTCGTAGAGCCGGTAGGTGATGCCGAAGCGGGCCAGTTCCTGGCGCGCGACTTCACGCCCCGGGCCGTAGGCGTTGCCGGGCAGCAGCAGTTCGTCACCCGCGTTGAGCAGGGCCAGGTCGACCAAGGCTATGGCCGCCAGCCCGCTGGGCACCAACTGGCAGTGCAGGCCCCCTTCGATCTGCGCGATGCGTTCTTCGAGCGTGAAGGTGGTGGGCGTGCCATGCAGGCCGTAGGTATAGCCGTTCTTGTAGCGCCAGTCGCGCGCACGCATCGCCGCTACGTTGGGGAAGATGATGGTCGACGCCTTGTGCACGCCGATCTGCGGCGCCTCGAAACCGGCCGGCGGCTGGTACGGATGGTGGATCAGGCCGGTGGTCAGGCGGTCGGTCATCGCGGGTGTCCAGAGAACTTTGGAGAGGGGTTTCAGATCGGCTGGCCGACCAGATCGTGGCCATCGGCGGCCACGATGCGCGCGCGGGTGAACTCGCCCACCTTCAGCGTGCGCGAGGCCTTCTGTGGCGCCAGCAGCCGCACGTTGCCGTCGATCTGCGGTGCATCGGCATAGCTGCGGCCCACGCCGCCCTGGCGGCCCAGCGCCGGGGCATGGTCCACCAGCACCTGCATCGTCGCGCCGACGCGGGCCTGCAGCTTGCGCGTCGAGGCCTCTTCGGCCACCTCCATGAAGCGTGCCCGACGCTCGTCACGCAGCGCCTGCGGCACCGGGTCGGGCAGCGCGTTGGCCGTGGCGCCTTTCACCGGCGAGTAGGCAAAGCAGCCGGCGCGGTCGATCTGCGCTTCGCGCATGAACTCGAGCAAGGTCTCGAACTCGGCCTCGGTCTCGCCGGGAAATCCGGCGATGAAGGTCGAGCGCACCACGATCTGCGGGCAGGCGGCGCGCCACGCGGCCAGCCGCTCGAGGTTGCGCTCGCCACTGGCCGGGCGCTTCATGCGCCGCAGCACATCGGGGTGCGCATGCTGAAAGGGCACATCCAGATACGGCAGGATGCGCCCGTCGGCCATCATCGGCAGCACGTCGTCCACATGCGGATAGGGATAGACGTAGTGCAGCCGCACCCAGGCGCCAGAGGGCTCGGCCAGCAGCGCGAGCTGCTCGCACAGGTCGGCAAAACGTGTCTTCACCGGGCGGCCGTCGAAGAAGCCGCTGCGGTACTTGAGGTCCACCCCGTAGGCGCTGGTGTCCTGGCTGACCACCAGCAGTTCCTTGACACCGGACTCGAACAGCGCGCGTGCGTCGCTCAGCACATCGCCTATCGGGCGCGACACCAGGTCGCCGCGCATCGACGGGATGATGCAGAAGGTGCAGCGGTGGTTGCAGCCCTCGCTGATCTTCAGGTACGCGTAATGGCGCGGTGTCAGCTTGATGCCCGCACTGCCGCGGAACTCCAGACGCACCTCGGGCACCAGATCGACAAAGGGGTCATGCGGCTTGGGAACATGCAGATGCACCGCGTCCATCACCTCTTGTGTCGCATGCGGGCCGGTGACGGCCAGTACCTTCGGATGCGTCTGGCGCACCAGGTTCGCGCCGTCGTCAGCGGTCCTGGCGCCCAGACAGCCGGTGACTACCACCTTGCCATTCTCGGCCAGCGCCTCGCCGATGGCGTCCAGGCTTTCCTTGACGGCGTCGTCGATGAAGCCGCAGGTGTTGACGATCACCAGGTCGGCGCCCTCGAAGCGCTTGCTCGTCTCGTAGCCCTCGGCGCGCAGCTGCGTGAGGATCAGTTCGGAGTCGGTCAGCGCCTTCGGGCAGCCGAGCGAGACAACTGCGATCTGCGGCGCGCGCGCCGCCGCGTTGGGGGTATCGATCATTTGCCGGATTGTCGGGCAAGCCCGTCAGCCCGTCAGCCCGTCAGCCCTGCACTCCCGCGGAAGCCCGCGCTGCGCGAGGTTCAGCGGCGCGGCGTGGGCAAGCCCGGGAACAGCGCGCCCGAACCCTGCATCTTGTCGAACATCTCGCGCAACTGCTCGAGGTAGGTGCTGCTCCAGGCCTGCATCAGCGGTGCATTGCCGCCCATGAACTGCGTCCAGGTCTCGGGCGAAAGCGCCTTGGCGTCGGGCAGGCCGCCAGCGAGCATTCGTTGCTGCAATTCGACAAAGGAGTGAAGGTTCTTCTCCATGTACTCGCCCATCAGCCCCTGCATCGAATGGCCGTAAAAGCGGATGATCTGCGACAGCATGGTGGTCGAGAACATGGGCAGACCGCCCGACTCTTCCTCCAGGATGATCTGCAGCAGGATGCTGCGCGTCAGGTCATCCCCGGTCTTGGCGTCCCGCACCTCGAAGTCGTCGCCGGCCAGCACCATGCGCTTCACGTCGGCCAGTGTCACGTAACTGCTGCCGTGGGTGTCGTACAGGCGTCGATTGGGATACTTCTTCAGGATGCGCGGCCCGCCAGCCGCGGTGGCCTGGGCAGCGGCGGCATCGGCGCTGCCGGTCACGCGGCGGCGTTGTGAGGGCATGCGTCGGGCTCCTTGGTTCGAACCATTCTAGAAGTGCGCCCCGCAGCCACCGCGGCGGGTTTTCCCCGTCGGCTCTGGGTGGCACACGACACTACGCTGCGGGCTTGCGGGCCAAGTCAGGCCCGATCGGAGCACCTGATGGATTCTTCGAGCCCTGCCGGCCGCGTTGTTGCGGGTCTGGCCACGCCACGCGGCCGCTACCCGCATGTGCGGCGCGCCGGCGACTTCCTGTTCGTCTCCGGCACCAGTTCGCGCCAGGCCGACAACCGCATCGCCGGCGCCGCGGCCGACGCGCTGGGCACACTGACGCTGGATATCCGCACGCAAACCCGCGCGGTGATCGAGAACATCCGCACTATTCTGGCCAGTGAAGGCGCGACGCTGGCCGATGTGGTCGAGTGCTGCACCTACCTCGTCAACATGAACGACTTCGGCGGCTACAACGAGGTCTATGGCGAGTTCTTCGGCTTCGACGGCCCGGCGCGCACCACCGTGGCCGTACACCAACTGCCCCACCCTCAGTTGCTGATCGAGATCAAGGCCGTGGCCTGGCAGCCTCGCAAGGGCTGATCACGGCTTGAAGCGCCGCGCATCGCGCGCCGCGCTCCAGGCCGGGGCTGCAGGCTCAGACCGCGAACTCTTCCAGCTTGCGGCCTGCCGCCAGCGCAGCCGTGAGCCAGCGCGGGCGTGAGCCGCGGCCGGTCCAGGTGTTGCCGGCCTCGTCGCGGAACTTCACCGCCACCTTGCCGGTTGCCGCAGCGGTCTTTGCGGTCCGCTTCTTGGGCGCTGCCGGTGCTGCCGCCTTCTCGCCGCGCGCACCGAAACCGAGGTCACTCGCGGTCAGGGCATAGGCCTTGATGGCGGTCTTGATGCGACCGACGACACCTTGAACTTCCTTTCGCTTGAGGGCCTGTGCCTGACGCTCGAGGATGTCGATCTGCTTGCGGATACTCTGATAGGTCTTGGTCATTGTGTCTCTTCGGAAAGTAAAAAAACTCCGCGCGCCGTCTTCTGTTGACGAAGTCCCGCCCGCGGCAACTGGCGGCTTTCCACAAGCCGCAGCGGTAATTCTCCCACTTTCGGCCCAAAGTCTCCCGCGGCACCTTTGTAAGCGGCGGCAAACTGCGGAATGCGCACTTCGGCGTTTTCCGATGGCAGCCGAACCAGGCCCTGTGCCCGGCGCTTGCCGGCAACCGCAGCATCAGCGGATCACACCGGCTGCGGGGCCACGCTTGCACCGCCGGCCTTGTCGGCATACAGCGCGGCGGCGGCCGCCAGCCGTGCCGCCACCGCGCGCGCCAGCGAGGCCGGGGCCACCACGCGCACCTGCTCGCCATGGCGCAGCACGTCCATCACCAGTTCGGTAGGTTCGGCAAAGGGCAGCTTCAGTTCCCACCCGCCATCGGCCAGCGCCCGGCCCTTCTGCTCTGGATGCCACTGCTCGCGGCTGACCCACTGCGCTGCCTGGGCGTCAAAGTGCAACGTCGCCCATTGGCGGCGGGCGCCGGCCCAGATGCCGTAGCCGGCGTCCATGGCCGCCTGCACCTGCTTGAGCGTCACCACCTTGGCAGCGCTTTCCAGCAGCGTGGCTTCCTCGACGGCATCCAGCGCAAAGCGGCGCAAGCCCTCGCTGCGGTGGCACCAGGCATCGACGTACCAGGTGCTGCGGTAGTGCACCAGGCGCTGCGGCGAGATCTCGCGCTCGCCGGTGGCGCGCCGGCCGCGGGTCAGGTAGCGCATCTGCAGTCGTCGCCGCTCGGCCAGCGCCGTGCCGACCAACTCGAAGAAGCGCGGCGGCACCGGGCGGCGCGCCGGGCTCAGGATCAACACGCGTGCCAGCAGCGCCTGCGCCTCGCCGTCCCGGCTGCCCAGCATCTGGTGGATGCGCTCGAGCAGCGGCTGCAGGTGGCGCCCGAGCAGCCCTTCACCATCCAGCCCGGCCAGCAACTGGTGCGCCATCAGCAGGCTATAGAGCTCGCGCTCGCTGAACCACAGGCCGGGCAGTTCATGGCGCGCCGCTTCGGCGCTGTGCGCGGGACTGTGCTCGGCGAAGCGGTAGACGTTGCCGAAACGGTCGTAGACGATCGGTGCGCCGAGCCGGCTGCGCAGGTAGTCCAGGTCGCGCTTGAGCGTGGCACGCGAGACCTCGAGCTCGTCGATCAACTGCTGGAAGCTGACCTGTCCGCGCTGGCGGATCAGGCGTTCGATGCGGTAGACGCGGTCGGTCTGGCTCATGGCGGCGTGCTCTGTCGATGCGCGAAGGCGATGGCCGCAACTTTATCTCCGGGGCTCCGTGGCAGGCTCACTCTGTGAGCCTGTGGGCTGCGATGCTGTGTGCACACGGCGGGCAGGGTGCCCGCCGCACCACCCTGCGGAGAGCCCCATGCCCCACCTCGCACCTTCGACCACCCCGCAACGCGCCAGCGCACCCGGTGCAGCCGAGCGGCACCCCGGGTTTCAGATCGGCTGGGACCATGCACGCTTCGCGCTCGACGTGCCCGCCAGCACCGGCGCAGCCGCACAGCTGTCGCAACAAGGCTGGCGGGCGGCAAAGGCCGTCTTCGGCCCGCGCACCCGTCGCGCCACCCCGCAGGTGCGCCAGTGGCTGGCACTGCGCACCACGGCCTGGCAGCGCGGCGAAGCCTTCGACGACTGGCAGATCACGCCCAATGTGCTCGCGCGTCTTGCGGTCAGCCACTGCCCCGTCACCGGCGACGCGCTGACCCATGACACTGGTGGCGCGGCCGACGCGGTGATCGAGCGCGCCAACCCACAGGCCGGCTGGGCGGCAGGCAACCTGCTGATGTTCAGCCGCCGCGTCCAGGTTGCACGCGGCGCGCTGGACTGGCGCGCCGCACTGGAGCGCGCGCGCCAGCCGGAAACCAGCACGGGTGCCGAGGCGGTGATCGGCGGCCTGCGCGCCCACGAGTGGCTGCGCCTGGCGGTGCTGATGAGCTTTGCCACGCCGCTGGCGCATGCCACGGCATGCGCGCTGCCCCTGGTGGTGTTGCCGCCGCCACGGCTTCGCGTGCTGAACCCGGCGCAGGCGCTGCAGGTGCTGCTGACGCTGCGCTTCGTGCAGGGCGCCCAGCCCGCCAGGCTCGACGAGATCGGCCGTCTGCTTCCAGAAGACGCCCGTGGCGAGTTCTTCGTGCTCGGCACCACGCTGATGGCCCGTCGCATCGCCGCCGGCAGCGACGAGCAGCCCGCGCTGCGCCACGCGATGGCCCTGGCTTGGCGACAGCCGCTGGTGCAGCAGCGCTGGCAGCGGCTGGCGCTGCGGCTGGACGCGCTGAGCTGCGAGCGTGTGGTGCAAGCCGCAGTGGCGCGCGGACTGGCCGGCAGGCAGCTGCGCTGCCTGAGCCTGGCGCAGGCCACAGAAGGTTGGGCATTGCCCGGTGGCGTGCAGGCGCCGCATGCTGTGCAACGGCTGCTGCCCCCGCGCGCACCATGCCAGGACGAAGGCCTCACGCTGCCCGCCATGCCGATCCATCGCGCACGCCGCAGCCCGGGCGCGCGGCCTGTGCCGCGCCGCGTCGATCTGCCCGCGGCGCCGGGTTCGGTCAGCGCGCGCTCCGCCGTCAACGCGCCCTTGCTGCATGCCGCCGCTGCTGCGGTGGCGGCTGCGGTGGCGACTGCCTCCTGAGTCAGCCTGCAGGCAGGACGTTGCGGCGCGGCACAATGCCGTGAGATGCCGTCCCGCACTGCTCCGACCGTCCACCGCGCCCCGGCACGCCTGCGGTCGGCGCTGGGCGCTGGTCTGGCGGTCTCGCTGCTGGCTGCAGGGCTCGGTGGCTGCGCCACCCGCGCCGTCGACGTGCGCGCCGCCCCGGCCAACCCGGCGCTGTTCCGCGGCTGGGATTGCGCGCGCATCGATGATGAACTCGACCGCGTGCAGCAGCGTGCCGCCGACGTCGCCTACGCGGTGGATGAACGCGCCGGCAACAACATCGTGGCACTCGGCGTCGGTCTGGCCGTGTTCTGGCCGGTGCTGCTGGGCATGCGCCCCGACGGCCCCGAGTCGCATGAGCTGGCGCAGCTGAAGGGCCGTTTCGAGGCACTGCGGGTGGCGCGCGAATTCAGGGCCTGCCCGCCCCCCACGATCGACCTGCCCGCCGACCGCGCTGCCGCGTTGCCGGTGGCCGTAGGCGACCGACTGGTCTACGAAGAGCGCGCCAGCCCACGTGACGCGCCACAGCAAAGCACCTTGCGCCTGACGGCGCTGCGCCGCGAGGAGATCGAGTTCCGCCTGGACACGCCGGGCGACCAGACCTGGCGCCAGGATCTGGCCGGCAACGTGCTTGCCGCGCCTGACGGATCGCTGGTCTGGCGCCGGCTGCTGCGCAACCCGCTGGAGCTCGGCCAAGTGCTGGCGGGCGAGATCGTGTTGGCAGGCGACGAGGGCGGCACCCGTGCCCGGGTGCGTGGCCAGGTGGTGGCCGTCGGGCCGCAGACAGTGGCCGGCCGGCGCTTCGACGTCGCGGTAATCGAGCTGTTTGGCGATGTCAGCAGCGCCGAGAGTTCGACGCGGCTCGACGGTGCCATCGTCGTCGACCGCGCCAGTGGCGTGTTGCTGCGGCTGGACCTGCGCAGCGCGCAACGGACCTTCCAGCTGCAGCGCCGGCTGGTTCGCGTCGACGCCGGGCCCTGAGCGGCTGCGGGCGGCGTCGAATTCGGTTTACGCAACTTTGCGTCAAGTGCATGGTGGCGTGACGAACCGCGCACAACATGCCTGCATCGACAACGGCACACAAGGAGCCGAGATGAGGACCATGATCAACCCCACCCGCCCGCAGCAGCACCTGCGCACTCTGTTGGCCACTCTGGCGCTGGTGGCCGCGGCGGGCGCGCTGCCTTCGGCGCACGCCGGCCCTGGGGTAGGCGGACACGGGATGGGCGGACACGAGGGCCGCGGCGGCATGATGAGCCTGGGCGGCATGGAGCGAATCCTCGACGGCATCGATGCCAGCGCCGACCAGCGCGCGCAGATCCAGCAGATCGTGCAGCAGGCGCGCAATGACCTTCGCGGCCAGCACGAGTCAGGCCGTGCGCTGCAGCAGCAGATGATGCAGCTCTTCACGCAGCCCACCGTGGACGCACGCAGCGCCGAGGCCCTGCGCCAGCAGCAGTTGCAGCAGCACGACCGCGCCAGCCAGCGCATGATGCAGGCGATGCTCGAAGTCAGCCGCGTGCTCACGCCGGCGCAGCGCCAGCAGCTGGCCGATCGCATGACCAAGCGGCGCGCGCTGATGGAGCGTCACCGCGGCGAGCGCGATCAACTCGAACGCCGCGGCTCGTGAAGCCCACCCGTCGCGCGCGGCGCCCAGGGCGCCCTTGACCGCGGCGCTGCTGCTGATCGACGACGACCACCGCCTGACGGCGATGGTCGGCGACTACCTGCGCCGCCACGGCTTCGAGGTCGACGCCGCCGGTACGCTGGCCGAGGGCCGTCAGCGGCTGGGCCAGCGCAGCTACGACGCGCTGCTGCTCGATCTCATGCTGCCCGATGGCGATGGGCTGGATCTCACGCGCGAACTTCGCGCGCAGCCGCGCACCCGTCGGCTGCCGCTGCTGATGCTGACCGCGCGCGGCGAACCCACCGACCGCATCGTCGGCCTGGAGATCGGCGCCGACGACTACCTGCCCAAGCCCTTCGAGCCGCGTGAACTGCTGGCCCGCGTCAAGGCCTTGCTGCGCCGCGCCGCGCCCGAGCCGGCGGCCGACGAACTGCTGGTCTTCGGCCGGCTGGAAATCGACCTGGGTGCACGCCAGGCGCGGCTGGACGGCCGGCCCTGCGAGCTGACCAGCCACCAGTTCGAGTTGCTGGCCGTGCTGGCCCGCCAGCCAGGGCGTGTGCTCTCGCGCGACCAGATCATGGACGCCCTGAAGGGCCATCCGCTGGAGGCCTTCGACCGCAGCATCGACGTGCACGTCTCGCGCATCCGCGCCCTCATCGAGGACGACCCGAAGGCACCGCGGCGCGTGCTGACGGTGCGCGGCGCGGGCTATGTGTTCGCGAGGAAGCAAGACCGCGACTGAACGATGCGATCGCTGTACCTGCGCATCTGGCTCACCGTGGTGGCGGCGCTGGCGCTGTTTGCGCTGGTCTCCGGGCTGTTGCTGCAGCGCCATCTGGACGAGCAGCGCCAGCGCGTCGGCGCCGCGCTGCAAGAGCGCGCCGGCGCCTGGGCCGAGCTGCTGCAGCGCTCGCTGCCCGGCAGTGATGCACCGCGCGCCGAACAGGCCGCAGCGCTGCAGGAGTGGGCGCAGCGGCTGCGCGTACAGCTCGCGCTGGATGACGAGAACGGCCGCCGCATCGGCGCCTCCGAGGGCTTCCAGCGCCGTGAGGCCGAGGGCCTGCCGATGCCGCGCCGCGCACTGCCCTTCAGGCTCGACGACGGGCGCACGCTATGGATGATGCGCCCGCAGGGTCCGCGCGGTGCCCCCGGCGCGCCGCTGCTGGCACCGCCGTGGTGGACCTTGCCGGGGCTGCCCGGCATGCCCGAAGGCAGCGGCCTGGTGCTGCTGCTGGTGCTGCTGTTCGCAGCGGTGGCCGCCGGCGCATGGCCGGTGGTGCGGCGGCTGACGCGGCGGCTGGAGGCGCTCGAGCAGGGCGTCGAGGCCTTCGGTGCCGGTGCGCTGGACCGCCGCGTGGCCGAAGAGGGCCGCGACGAGGTGGCCTCGCTGGCCGCCAGTTTCAACCGCGCCGCCGTGCGCATCGAGGCGCTGCTGCGCTCGCACCAGAGCCTGCTGGCCAACGCCAGCCACGAGCTGCGTTCGCCGCTGGCGCGGCTGAAGATGGCCGTCGCGCTGCTCGACGATGCGCCGGCGGGCACCGCCCGCCAGGCACTGCAGCGCGAGATCCACGCCGACATCGGCGAGCTCGACGCGCTGGTCGAAGAGGTGCTGCTGGCCAGCCGCCTGAGCGCTGCACAGACGCTCGACCGCCGCGAGCCGGTGGACCTGCTGCCTCTGCTGGCCGAGGAGGCGGCGCGCACGGGCGTGGCCGCCGCCGGCAGCGCCGTGCAGGTGCCCGGTGACGAGCGGCTGCTGCGCCGGGCGCTGCGCAACCTGCTGGAGAACGCGCGCCGCTATGGCGGCGCCGAGGTCGAGGCCCATGTGCTCGACCGCGGCGCCGACGGCGCACGCATCGAGATCGAAGACCGCGGCCCGGGCGTGCCCGAGGCCTTCCGCGAGCGCATCTTCGAGCCCTTCTTCAGGCTGCCCGGCCACGCCGAACGCGAAGGCGGCGTCGGCCTCGGCCTGAGCCTGGTGCGCCAGATCGCCGAGCGCCACGGCGGGCGCGTGCATGTCGAGCCGCGCGACGGCGGCGGCAGCCGTTTCGTGCTCAGCCTGCCGCGCGCTTGATCGCCCGGCCCGCGCATCAGCAAGGGCCAAGGGTCGAACGTCACCTGCGCCTCACCCCGATCGCTCGGTAGCGTCCGCCGCATGGCGGGCCGACGCCTTTGAGGCCATGGTCCGTGGCAGACGCCATGGACCGCAAGCCGCCCCGCCTGAATCCCTGGATCTGCGCCAGCGGCTGGTCGACGGTTGGCGTCGCGTTCTCCGACGCGGCCTAGCCAGCGCAGCGCGTCAACCCGGCGGCGTGAAGCGGGTTGGCGGTGGGTGGTCTTCGCCGGTGGCCAGGCGGGCGCGTTCGGCATAACGGTTGAAGCGCCAGGCGCTCGCCTGCAGCGTGATGCGGCGCCAGACGGCGCGCTTCTCGGCTGGCGTGTAGACCGTCCAGTGCTGCACTTCGTCGAAGCTGCGCCCGCAGCCTTTGCACTCTTCGTCGCCCTGGCTGGTCGAGCAGATGGCGATGCAGGGCGCGTCGGGCATCGCGGCATACCAGCGCAGCCAGGCGTCGCGCGCCGCGGGCGGCATCGACACCTCGTCGCACTCGGCCTCGTGGTGGTAGACCAGCAGTGCATAGACCTCGGCCAGCGCGCGCACCTCGGCGCAGGCGCTGATGCCGTCAGGCGAGGGTTGGCGCTCACGCCACCAGTTGATGGCCGCTTCGATGTCGGTGATGTGGATGCCAGCCATGCGGCGCAGCATAGCGCGGCGCTAGACTCGTCGGCCCATCCCCTTTGACCCCACCATGCCCAGCCCCGTCTCCGAAGCCGCGCTCCTGCAGGCGCTGAAGACCGTCATCGACCCCGAGAGCGGCCAGCCCCTGATCGGCGGCCGCGCGCCGAAGACGCTCGGCATCGAAGGTGGCCGGGTCAGCCTCGAGATCGACATCGGCTACCCTGCCCGGAGCCGCCACCCTGCGCTGCGTGAGGCGCTGGCGGCGGCGGCGCGCAGCGTGCCGGGGGTCGAGGACGTGCAGGTGGCGATCACCACCCGCGTCGAAACCCATGCCGTGCAGCGCGGCGTGGCGCTGCTGCCAGGCGTGAAGAACATCGTCGCCGTGGCCTCCGGCAAGGGCGGCGTCGGCAAGAGCACCACTGCCGCCAACCTGGCGCTTGCGCTGGCCGCGGAGGGCGCGCGCGTGGGCATCCTCGACGCCGATATCTACGGCCCCAGCCAGCCGATGATGATGGGCCTGGAAGGCCGGCCCGACACCACCGACGGCAAGACCATGGAGCCGCTGCAGAACTACGGCGTGCAGGTCATGTCCATCGGTTTCCTGGTGAACCAGGACGAGGCCATGATCTGGCGCGGCCCGATGGCCACGCAAGCGCTGGACCAGCTGCTGCGGCAGACGAACTGGAAAGACCTGGACTACCTGATTGTGGACATGCCGCCAGGCACCGGCGATATCCAGCTGACCCTGAGCCAGCGCGTACCCATGACCGGCGCGGTGATTGTGACGACGCCGCAGGACATTGCGCTGCTGGACGCCAAAAAGGGCATCAAGATGTTCGAGAAAGTCGGGGTGCCCATTCTCGGCATCGTTGAAAACATGGCCGTGCACATCTGCAG
>JBBQOR010000019.1:0-12389 GCA_038331055.1 Burkholderiales bacterium | reverse complement strand
GACGAGCCCAGCGAAGGCCTCGCGCCGGTGATCGTCGAACACCTGGTGCAGGTGCTGCGCCAGTTGCCCGCCGAAGGCATGGGCCTGTTGCTGGTCGAGCAGCAACTCGGCCTGGCGGCATCGGTGTGCGACACCGTGGCGGTGATGGTCAACGGCCGCATCGCGGTAACCATGCCGTCGGCCGAGCTGATGCGCGTCCAAGCGGCGCAGCAGCGCTACCTGGGCGTCGCGCCACACACCCATCACTGAATCCATTCACGCACGGAAGCGCGGACTCAAGCAAGCACCGCCCGAGGCCCGGCGTTCCCCATCGACCCAAAGGAGCAAGAAAACCATGATTCGTTTTCTGAAGACCGGCCGCACGGCCGAACAGTCGTCCAAAGACGCCACGCAGGTGCGCGACACCGTCACCGGCATCCTGGAAAGCATCGAGCAACGCGGCGATGCCGCCGTCGCCGAGCTGTCGGCCAAGTACGACAAATGGACACCCGCGTCGTTCCGTCTGAGCGACGATGAAATCCGGGCCTGTGTGGCGACGCTCTCCAGCGGCCAGCTCGACGACATCAAGTTCGCTCAAAAGCAGGTGCCAAATTTCGCCCAGGTGCAGAGAGATGCACTGCGCGATGTCGAAGTCGAGACGCTGCCTGGCGTCGTGCTGGGCCACAAGAACATGCCGGTGGAAAGCGTGGCCTGCTACGTGCCCGGGGGCAAGTTCCCGCTCGTGGCCTCGGCGCACATGGGCGTGGTCATGGCCAAGGTGGCTGGCGTGCCGCGCATCATCACCGCGTCGCCGCCCGTACAGGGCCGGCCGGTGCCGGCCGTGGTGGCCGCCATGCACTTGGGTGGCGCTGACGAGATTTATACCTTCGGCGGTGTGCAGGCCATCGGCGCCATGGCCCTGGGCACGCAGACCGTCAAGTCCGTGGCCATGGTGGTCGGGCCGGGCAATGCCTATGTGGCCGAAGCCAAGCGCCAACTCTTCGGCCGCATCGGCATCGACCTGATTGCCGGGCCGTCGGAGACCCTGGGGATTCCCGACGACAGCGTGGACGCCGAACACTGCGCCCCTGACTTGCTCGGCCTGGCCGACCACGGCTACAACACACCGGCGATTCTGCTGACCGATTCCGAAACGCTGGCACGCGCGACCATCGCCGAGGTGGAGCGCCTGCTGAAGATCCTGCCCACGGCCAGCACGGCCGGTGTGTCGTGGCGCGACTATGGCGCCGTGATCGTTTGCGACACCATTGATGAAATGGTCGAGCAAGCAGATCGGATCGCCAGCGAACACGTGCAGGTGATGACGCGCGACCCGGACTACTTCCTCGAGCACATGCGCAACTACGGCGCGCTGTTTCTCGGTGCACGCACCAACGTGGCCTACGGTGACAAGGTCATCGGTACCAACCACACCCTGCCCACGGGCAAGGCAGCGCGCTACACGGGCGGCCTGTGGGTCGGCAAGTTCATCAAGACCTGCACGTATCAGCGGGTGCTGACCGACGAGGCCAGCGCCATGGTGGGTCGATACTGTTCGGGGCTGTGTGCACTTGAAGGCATGGTCGCACATGGCGAGCAAGCCAATGTCCGAGTGCGCCGCTATGGACATCAAGACGTGCCTTATGCGGGCGCTGCAGTCTGAACGCCACCAGCTGGGCATGACGGCTTCGGGTCGATCGTCCGTCGGCACACTGGCCTAAGGCGCGTCATCCGTCGTCCGGCGCCGATGGCCGCTTCGGCCCCAGGTTCGGTCTGGCTTGTGTCGACCTCACCGAGAGACCGTCGCCCTCAGGCTTCAGCCTCGCCTGGGGCACCGCCGCGCCATCACACCGTGATCGCCATCCCCCGGTAGATGCGCGCCCGGTAGCGCGAGTCTTCTGCGTCCGGCAGTGGCGCACCCGCCAGCAGCACGGCGCGGCCGAAGCGCTTGACCTCTTCCAGATGCTCCTCGTCGTTGCGCGGTTCTTCGCTGCGCACACGACGCGTCAGGTTGATCTGGTTCACCGGCACGTCGTGCACCAGCCGTTCGTTCTCCACCGCGAGCGTGGCCGTGAACGCGTGCAGCGTGGTCTTCACGAAGTTGGCGAGGGCAAAGCCGATGCCCTGCGGGTCGCTGCCCGCGGGCACGTCGGGGCTGCACAGCACCAGCTGGCAGCCGTCGATCAGGCTGGCCTTGCGCGCGATGCGGAACAGGTGCGTCAGGTTGTCCTGCACCACTTCGCGGAAGGCCTCGGGGCTGAGCCACTCGGTCAGCGCCTTGTCCGGCGCCGGCGCAGCGCCCGGGGCCGGCAATGCCACCGGCAGTGGGACGAAGGGCGTCGCGACGATCGTCGTCGGCGTGCCGTGCCTGCGCAGCGCCGTGTCGATGCCGTCCTCGACCGATCCTTCGCAGACGATCGCATCCAACAGATCGGGCGGCAGCTCGCGCAGCGCGCCCCGCATGGCCGCCGCGCCCTCGGCGCTGCGCGTCAGAAGCACCACACGTCCGACGTGGCACTGGTGCACGAAACAGCGCGCCGCTTCGGCCAGGTACTCGACCAGGTGCTCGCCGATCAGCCACACCGTCTTGCCGCGCATCATCTCCAGCCGCTCGCGCTTGGCGCTGCCGAAAAGCTCGCGTTCGGTGATCGACCGCTCCAGGCTCAAGCCGCCGCTGGGCATGAAGGTCTCGCCGCTGACGGCGCGGTCGGCCAGGAAGTACACCGTGGCCAACGCGACCTCGGTTTCGGTGGGCATGTTGCCCAGGTGCAGCAGTGACAGCACGCCGCCGCGCACCTTGGCCGCCTCGGCCAGGATCTGCTTGGGCGGCACATAGGGCTTGTCGTCGGGCGGCAGACCGCGCAGCCAGCCGGTGTCGCTGCGGCCGGCCCAGTCGGGGCTGTCGAGCAAGTAGCCGCCCAGCCGCAGGCGGGCCACCAGACGCCGGCCCATCGCCTCGGACAACAGCAGGCTGCCCCAGGTGCATTCGTCGCTGCGTTCCTTGTGGCATCGCACGGCCAGCGCACGCAGCTCGCGCGGCGCATCGCCGTCCATCGCCAGCGCGGCGATGTCGTTGTCGGCCAGCCGCTCGAGCAGCATCTCCACCCGCGCCCCGCGGCGCAGCGCCTTGATCACCGCGTCGTGCACGGCGTTCAGCCGCCGGTTCTCCAGGATCAGCCGGCCGCGCCGTTCGAACAACCCCGGACGCGAGCCCACACCCTTGAGCCGTTCGCCCTCGACCGGCCCGGGCGCAATGGCGTTGATCTGCACTTCGGGGCCGAGAAAGCGCGCCATCGTCTCCACCAGCGCACGCTGGCCCGACTTGCTGACTGCATAGTCGCTGCGGTTGGGGTAGGCCACGGCGAGGTACTTCTCGCCGCCGAAGTAGCTCGACACGTTGAGCACGTAGCCGCTGCCCTGCGCCTTCATCAGCGGCAGCACCTCGTGCATCAGCGCGTAGTTGCTGACGAGGTTGGCGTCGAGCGTGCGCACCCAGCCTTCCAGCGGCATGTCCACCGCCATCTCCTCGGCACCCGACACGCCGGCGTTGTTGATCAGGTAGTCGATGCGGCCGAAGGCCGCGAGCGTGGCCGCCACCGCCGGCTTCAGCGTCGACAGGTCGCCCACATCGACACCGGGCAGGATGCGCACACGCCGCTCGGCGCCGCTGTAGCCGATGTCGGCCAGCTCGCCGACGATGCGGTCGCGGATCAGCTCGAGTTCGCTCTCGCGCCGTGCTGCCAGCATCACCTTGGCGCCGCCGAGCGCCAGCAGCCGCGCCACCTGCCCGCCGATGCCGGCCGAGCCGCCGGTGATCAGCGCCACCTTCGCCGTGTGCAGCCCGGTCAGGTTCTCGGTGAAGCCGAGCATCGAGCGCCGGGCGCCGGTGGCCTCGACGATGCTGACCGGCAGGTACAGGTTGACCTGGCGGATATGGCGTTCGGTGAACAGCAGCCGCGCGGCCTGGCCAGCGGCGAAAGGCAGGTTCTCGGGTTCGGTGTTGTCGTAGCGGATGATCTGGTTGCCCCACTCGGGAAAGCGGCAGCGGCCGAGCTTGCGGTCGACCTCGCTTTCGTCGCGCCAGACGCGGATCAGCTCCTCGATCGCGCTGCGCATGCAGTTGGCCCAGGCATTGCCCTCGGCGTCGGAGCCATTGGTCAGGAACACGAAGCGCGGCTCGTGGGCAAGGTCGGCGCGGCCGATCCAGTAACGCGTGAGTGCCTGTGCGATGGCAATCGTGGCGTGCAGCTCTTCGTCGACGAAGGCTTCCATGTCCTCGTCGCTGGCCTCCAGCACCGGGCCACGGAAACGGCCGGGGCCGTAAGCGGGCAGCACGATGGCGCCGGTGATCGGGCCGCGTTCTTCACCGTCTTCCTGATCGCCGTCGCGCCACGGGCGCAGCGCGGACTCCAGCGACGCACCGTCCATGCGGTCGCACAAGCGCACCTTGATGCGCGACGACAGGCCGGCTTCGGCGACCTGGTCACGCGCCTCGGCGCAATGCGTGTCGCGGCTCAGACCCACGATCACGTCGGCGCCCGCCTCGACCTGCATGCGCGCAATCACCACCGCATCCTCGACCTGGTCACCGGCGATCACGATCACCGTCTGCCCGCTCGCATCCACGGTGCGCAGCGTCGGCCGGCTGACCCAGGTGCTGCGGCTCTCCTGCCTCACCTTCATGCCATGCGTGACCTCGAAGTTATGACCGTTGAAGGCCGCCGACTCGTCGCTGCCCAGGAACACCATCGTGTGCGCCATGTCCTTGGGCAGCGGGAAAGTCTTGGCGCGCGGTTCGCCCTCGACGCTGCGCTCCAGCGTCATCTGCTGGAAGAACTTGTCGGCCGTGGTGCCGGCCGGGGCGCCCTGCAACTGGTCCATGGTCGCGAAGACGCTGCGGATGCGCGCACTGCGCGTCGGGCCCGGGAACAGCGTGTTGACACGCACACCGCGCGCGCCGAGCTCGTCGCTCATCTGGCGCGAGAGCGCGTTCAGTGCCGCCTTGGGCACCACGTAGGCGGTGCGGCCGTAGTACTCGGTGCGCGAGAAGATGGTCGAGACGTTGACCACCGACGCTCCTTCCTTCAGATGCGGCGCGGCAGCGCGCATCACGTTCCAGACCACGCCGAGGATGTTGCGTGCGCTTTGCGCCAACGTCTCGGTATCGACGCTGCCGGCGGCCTGCAGCTCCGCCAGGTCCGCGGCCGTCAGCGGCACCTTCGTCAGCGGCTGGCGCGGGCCGGTGGTGCCGGCGTTGTTGATGACGATGTCGAGCTTGCCGTGGCGCTGGATGATGGCCGCGATGCCCTCACGCGCGCTGGCCGGATCGGCGCCGTCGATGACGACCACATCGGCCATGTCCGGCGCGACGCCGGTGTCGGCGAGTGCTGCTTCACGCGCGGCTTCGAGCTTGCTGCGTGTGCGGCCGCTGAAGATCACCGTCGCTTCTTCGCGCAGGTAGGCGCGCACGATCTCGCCGCCCAGGTTGCCGGCCGCGCCGGTGATGAGCGCGACCTTGCCGAGTAGGCGGCCGCGGCGGTTGTTGTTGTTCTCCATCGATGAACCTCTTTCGGATTGCAGTTGGAATTCTTCTCAGGCGCGCTGACCCGCAGCCCAGGCCTCGAACAGCGCATCGCGGCTGTCCAGGCCCATCGCGGGCAGCGCGTGGTTGACGAGATAGGTGGCGCCCGTGTGCGTGTTGTCCCACATCGCCTGGTGCGCGGCCGGCAGCCCGTGCCAGGGCACCACGGTGGGCGGCGTCACCTCCAGCAGACCGGCGGCGATCATGTCGTTCATGCGCGTCACCTCGAAGGCGTTGCACAGGTGCGTGCCGACGACGGACGCGGTGGGCATCAGGATGCGCCGCTGGCGCGTCCACACCTGCGGCGCGTAGAACGCATACCGCTGGTGCTGCATGTCTTCGGCATACACCACACGGCCGGTGAAAGGCTTGACGAGCGCGGTGCTGACGCCCAGCGCGTCATGCCCGGCGCGTTCGAACACGATGTCGGGCGCACCACGCGGGTTGTCGGCACTGCGCAGCAGCGCGCCGACCGCCGCGCCGAAGGGCTTGAGCGTGCGGTCCTGGAAGTCGCGCACCGACTGGCGGAAGGTCTCGATGTCACGCCGCGCATCCACCAGCCGCGGCATCGTGCGCGGCCAGTGGAAATGCTCGCCGTGGCGGCGCTGGACGTCTTCCAGCGCGACCACGCCCGCCAATGCGTCCTCGAAGCCCAGCGAGAGCACGAACTCGCGCTGCGCATCGGTGCGCGTGGCCACCACCGTGCGCAGGCCGAACTCACGCAGCGCTTCGATCATCTCCAGGCCCGCCGCGTCCACCAGGGCGCTGGCGTCGGCGACCCCGTAGTACATCAGCACCGCCTCGCCACCGCGCGCGCCGGCGCGCTTCAGCATCTCGGCTGGCGGCACGCGACCCGGCTTGCCGACGAAGGTCAGAAGGTATCCTGAAGACGCACCGTAGAACGCGATCGAGCCGCCGTCTGCGAGCAGCTGGAACGAACGCGGGAATGCGGTCTCGCCCGCATGCGAGACGGCGTGGTCGGCAAGCCGCCCGCCGTTCAGGCGCATGAACTCTTCGACCAGCGGCACGCCGGCCGCTTCCCATTCGATAGCGCCGTCTTCGGGCACCGGCGTGAACAAGGACTTGAAGCGCGCCTCGCTGCGGTCGATGGCGCCCGCCGCGCCTTCACCGCGGATCGAGGCCGCCCGCGCCGGGCTCGAGACCAGCCCCGTCACCGACAGCCCCGCGCGGTGTGCGCTCTTCAACGCGTCCAGCCCGGTGCCGGTTGCCGCGCCCTCGACGAAGATCGTGCGGCCCGGCGCCACGCGCAGCGCCGTGAACAGCGCGCGCGACACCGTGCCCAGATTCAGGATGTAGGCGCCCGCCGATTCGAGCGGCAACCCGGGCGGCAACGGGTGCAACTGCGGCGCCTGCGTGACGAGGAACTGCGCGTGGCTGCCGGTGCGGGTTTCGTAGCCCTGGATCGAGAAGCCGGCGTACATCGGGTCGCGGCCCGCCAGCGGCGACAGCAGTTCGCTCTGGCCGGAGTAGATGGCCACCAGGTCGCCCACCTTCAGCCGCCCTTCGCGCCGCACCTCGCCGCCGAGTGCCACGATCAGCGCGACGCCGCCGCTGCCGGTGACCTGCACGTCCTCTTCGTGGCCATCGAAAGGCGATACCGGCACGCCGGTCAGCGCCCAGATGTCGTTGAAGTTGACCTCGCTGGCGAGCACGTAGACCAGCGCTTCGTTGGGCTCGGGCACGTCCACCGGCACCAGCAACTCGACTTCAGAGACTTTGGGCTCACCGAAGCGCGGCTCGCCGGTCTCGGGGTCGCGCGGCACGCCCTGGCCGAACTGCCAGCGCGGCAGCGGCGTGATGCCGGGGAACAGCGGCGCGCCTCGCGGCAGCAAATCGCCCGCCGCGATCAACGCGTCGATGCGCGCCTCGTTGCCCGCCACCAGGTTGACACCGCCGCGCCGGATCGGCAGGGCAGGGCTCGTCTTGTCCATGAACATCGCGATGCCGGTCTTGCCGCCTTCCCGGTCGACGACCGCCTGCGCGAACAGCTCGGCCTCGGCCCGCAGGCCGGCTTCGAAACCGTCGCGCCATCCGGTGCGGACGGCCAGGATCGCGCGGTCGCGCGCGCCACCACGGCCACTGCCTTGCAAGTGGTGGTGGATCATCCGGAGGTGGGGCTCGGCCTGCGCCGCGTGCGGCGTGGGCGTCGACGGCTGCATCCATTCGACCAGGCAGCGCTGCCGCTCGGCCAGTGCACGGCCGACGGTGGAATCGCCACCGTGCGCGACCCACTGCCGCACGGCTGTGTGCGCCGCGCCGAGCACGTCTTCGCCCGGCGCGGCGATGGCATCGATGGCGCCGAAGGCCAGCGCCTGCGCGGCCGAGAAGCTGCGCCCGCCGAGCACCATCTCCAGCGCGTCGACAAGGCCCTCTGCGCCGCGCCGCGTGGCCAGCAGGCGCGGCAGGCGTTGCGTGCCGCCGTAGCCGGGCAGCAGCCGCAGGCGGATCTCGGGCTGGCCGAAGCGTGCCGTCGGCTCGGCAATGCGCCAGTGGCAGGCGAGCGCGAACACCATGCCGCCGCCGAGCGCCACGCCCTGGATCGCCGCGATGCAGGGCTTGCCCATCGCCTCGATGCGGCGGAACGCCAGGTGCGCGGTGTTGGGCAGCGCGCGGGCTTGCTCGGCGCTGTGCATCTCTTCGAGCAGCTGACGGATGTCGGCGCCGGCAACGAATCTCGCCGTGCCGTCGCCTGTGAAGACCACCGCCGCCACGTCGTCGCGGCGCGCCAGGTGCTCGACCACGATCACCAGTTCGTCCAGCGCGCGCTCGTTCAGCGCGTTGACCGGCGGGTTGGTGACTAAGACCGTGGCCACCTTGGTGTCGGCGGTGAGCGCGTTGTACTGGACCTTGAAGTAGCGATAGCGCTCGAAGAGTTGCTGTTCGTCGGACAGCGTCTGACGCCGTTGCCAGGTGCCGATGACGCGCCTGAACTCGTCGATGCTTTCGGGGTTCTTCAGCGCCGTCGTGTCGCCCACCGGCTGGCCTTCGACCAGCGCACGGACCATGCGGCGCATGTACTTGCCGCTGCGTGTCTCCGGGAACTGGCTGACCTCGATGAAGTCGCTGGGCACGGCCACCGCGCCCTTCTCCTGGCGCACCAGTTCGGTCAGCTTGCGGCGGTCTTCGGGTGTCAGTTTGCGACCTGCGCTCGGCTTGACGAAGGCCAGCGGCGTGAGCCCCTTTTCGCGGTGCGGCGCGCCGACGACGATGACGTTGCCGACGGCAGAGTCCGGGTCGAGCGAACGCGCGCGCAGGATCGCGCCTTCGATCTCTTCGGTGCCCATGCGGTGGCCGCTGACGTTGATGACGTCGTCGCTGCGGCCGTGCAGGCTGAAGGAGCCGTCGGCGTGGCGCACGGCGAAGTCGCCCTGCGTGTACGCGAAGGTGCCGTCCCAGCGCGACCAGTAGGTCTTGTGCCAGCGTTCGGCATCGCCGCGCCATCCACCGACGACGGCGCCGCCTTCGACGCGGAAGTTCTGCGCATCACCCCACACCGTGCGCGCCAGGTACGGGTACGGCGCCGTGATGACGATCTCGCCCTTCTCGCCGTCCTCTGCGCGGTGCCAGGCGGTGGCCGAGCCCTCCTCGCCGACCCACACATCGCCCAGGATCCAGGGCAGCGCCCAGGTGTGCGCGTCGGGCCGCAGCGGAAAGTCGGCGTTGCCGTAGAAGTGCGTGAAGGCGATGCCGCCGTGCTCGGTGGCCCAGTAGCTGTTGATGTACTGCGGCGTCATCAGCTGCATGCCGAACTGCTGCACTGCAGGGCTGGTGGGTTCGGCACAAAAGGTCGCCACACGCAGGGTGCTGAGGTCGTAGTTGCGCACGTCGACCACGTTCTGCGGGTCGGCCATGATCGTCTTCAGGAAGGTCACGCCGGCCTTGAAGATGCGCACGCGGTAGCGCTCGATGATCGAGGCATAGCGCCCGGCGTGCGGGAATGTCGGTGCGCCCTCGGCCATCACGCCGGTGCAGCGCGTCGTCATCGTGGCGCTCAGCAGATAGCTCTGGCCGGTGATCCAGCCCGGGTCGGCGACGACGTAGACCACGTCGCCGGGTCGCGCGTCGAAGGCCACCTTCATGGTGTGCGCGACGCCCGCCGTGTAGCCGCCGTGCACGTGGACCACGCCCTTGGGCTTGCCGGTGGAACCCGAGGTGTAGATGAAGAACATCGGGAACTCGGCGTCCAGCGGCGTCGGCGGGCACGATGCCCACACGGCGCGCACGAGTTCGGCATCCGGCAGCGCCAGCAGCGCGGCTTCGTCGGCCAGATCGAAGCCGGCGGCGCGTGCCGCTGCGAGCAACTCGGCCAGCGCGGCGTCGGTGAGTTCATGGCTCCAGCGGTCGCGCTCGGGCCGCCACACCAGATCGGGCTGCGCGGTGTGGCGCACGACGATCACCGCCTCGACGCGCGGTGGCGTCGCCACCAGCGCCTCGGCCATCGCCGTGCGCAGCATGGCGGCGCCGGCCGCGTCGAGCGCGCCGCTGCGCGACAGCTCGCGCAGCGCATGGCCGATGCCGCGCATGACGTCACCGCGCAGCACCGTCACCTCGCCGTCCAGCGCCTCGTCGATGGCCGCCAGCACGACTGCGGCGTCGGCCGCCGAAGCACCGCGGCGCGCCAGGCAGTCGGCCACCACGGCCCGTGCCGCGCTCACGCTGACGAAGTTGTCCAGCGCGGGGTCGGTGTAGGCCGACTTGAAGGGCACGATCTGCGCGTTGCGATAGCCGCCATCGGCGGTGATCACGATGCGCGCGCCGGCATCGGAGATGCGGTCCGACAGCGTCTTGTCGGAGAAACCGCCGAACACCGGCGTGTAGACGATGCCCAGCCGCTTGGCCGCCTCGGTCCAGTAGAGCTGGGCCGGAATGTTGGGCAGGTTCAGCGCGATGCGGTCGCCCGCGCGCAAGCCCAGGACGCGCAGTGCGAGCGCGCACTTGGCGGTCTCGACAAGCAGAGTTTTTCGCGATATGAAATCTTGGTCCACAGGAAGACCGCGCCCGTTGTCGCGCGACATGTCCCAGCGGTCGCCCTCGAAGATGTACGCCAGCTCATCGCCGAAGCCGGCGAGCACGTGGCGGTCGACCTCGTTGAAACAGGCGTTGGTGGCCGCGCCGGCGAACCAGCGGTAGTGCGGCGCGTCGCTGTCGTCGAAGGCCTTCGCCCAGGGCTTGAAACGGCTGCCGAGATCGACGCGGACCGGGCTGCCGCTGGCCGCGTCCCAGCCTACCCAGTCGGTCGATTCGCCGCGTGGCTGCTCGCTGGTCAGCCAGGCGCCGTGCGCACCGACCTGGGCCAGGAACCAGTGGATCTCGCGTGCGGCGATGTCGCCGTGAAAGTCGCCCGGGTCGGCCAGGCAGGCCTGGCGCATGCGCTGCCAGTCAGCAGCGTTGCGCACCGGGTTGTGTTGGGCGATCGGGGCTGAAGCGCTGAGCGCGGCCGTCGATGCATGCAGAGGTTGAGGCATGGCAATCAGGCGCTGCGCTCGGCCCGCCCGGCACTTTGCGCGAGCGGTGACCTCACGCCGCAGCAGTGAACGTGAACGGCCGACAAGGATATCGCCAACCCAGAGCTCGCAGAGACGGCTGGCGCGCGATCACGTGAGGTCGTCACACGCCTTCGCTGACGATCGATCCGGGCCACTGCCCTTGCTCGAGACCTCAGGCAGCTGCCGGCTCGCAGCCAGTTCACTTGCCTCGTGCCGGCCTGGGCGATTCAGCGCGTGCTCGGGCAGGCCGGACCAGCGGCGCACGACAGCGCGCTCGCCAACCTTCCCGCCCGTCCCGCTGACCAGCGGCCGAACCGCCGCCGCACCTGGTCGCGATCCTGCACTTCGACTCGATGGCCGCGATCCAGGCGGCACTCACCTCGCCCGAAGGTCAGGCCACGGCCGGCGATCTGGCGAACTTCGCGCAGGCGGGGGTCGACCTGCTGATGTTCGATTCGCGAAAGCTTTGACGCGGCCCGGTGCTGCCGGGTTGGGCAGCCTGCCGGCCTCCAGTTCCAGTCGCTGGCCACGGGCGGCTTCCGGGCAGCTCACCTCGCGGGGCTCGCGCGCCAGGCGACCCCAAGGTGGCCACCAGAAGTTGGTCCCGGGCAGGTAAGCCACTGCAGACCGGCGTGCAGGTAGCCGCCAGCTCGATGGCCGCATCGGCCTGTCTCCGACTGCGCAACAGTTCACCGGTCACCCGCCGCAGCCTCAAGTCCAAGCAACGAGTCTCGGCACCTCCCCGACCCAGTCGGATCAGGCAGACGTCCATTGACCCTTGCAATGGCCGCTGATCATGGCCCCGGGGTGGGCTGAGAATGCGGCAGCATGGACCTCAAATTGCTGGAAGACCTGCTGGCACTGGCGGATACACGCAGCTTTGTGCGGGCCGCAGAGAAGCGCAACGTGACGCATCCGGCCTTTGGCCGCCGTATCCGAGCCTTGGAGATTTGGGCCGGTACGCCGCTGGTGGACCGCAGTCAGAACCCGCTTCAGCTCACTCCAGCAGGAAGAACGCTGCTCGCCCAAGCCGAAATAGTGGTGCAGGGCATGCACAACACCCGCCAGCAAATCAGCGAGAGGTCCAGTCAGGTGGGCCACGCTATCCGGCTGGGCACAGGGCGCACCCTGGCCCGAACCGTGGTGGCCGACTGGCTGGTTCAGCTGGCCAAGCCCAAGGCGCCGCTGCACGAGCGGGCCGTGGAGGTGCGCACCGGCTCGATGTCTGACATGTCCGAGATGATGCAACGGCATGAAGTGGATTTCGTGTGCTGCTATGAGCACCCCGCCCTGTCCTTCAAGCTGAGCCCGCAGCGGTTCAG
>JBBQOR010000018.1:0-12730 GCA_038331055.1 Burkholderiales bacterium | reverse complement strand
ATCCTGGCTGCGCGGCCGCAGGACGCGCCGGGAAGCGACTTCATGCCGCTGATGACGCTGTACCTGACGGACAACACGCCGCCCGACGAGATTCGACGCGCCAGAGAAGCCGGCGTGGTGGCGCTCAAGCTCTATCCGGCTGGCGCCACGACCAACAGCGACGCCGGCGTGACCGATGTGCGCAAGACCTACGCCACGCTCGAGACGATGCAGCGCGAAGGCCTGCTGCTGCTGGTGCACGGCGAGGTCACCGACGGCGAGATCGATGTCTTCGACCGCGAGGCGGTGTTCATCGAACGCGTGATGCTGCCGCTGCGCGCCGCCTTCCCCGAACTGCGCGTGGTCTTCGAGCACATCACCACGCGCGAGGCGGCGCAGTACGTGGCTTCGAGCGACAGCCACACCGCGGCGACGATCACGGCGCACCACCTGCTCTACAACCGCATCGCGCTGTTCACCGGCGGCCTGCGCCCGGACTGGTACTGACTGGCGGTGCTCAAGCGCGAGGTGCACCGGCAGGCGCTGCTGGCGGCTGCGACCTCGGGCAGCCCGAAGTTCTTCCTCGGCACCGACAGCGCGCCACACGCCACAGTGCTGAAAGAGCAGTCGGTCTGCGGCGCCGGCTGCTTCACGGCCCCGGCGGCGCTGGAGATGTACGCCGAAGCCTTCGAGGCGATGGGCGCGCTCGGCCGGCTGGAGGCCTTTGCCGCCTTCCATGGCGCGGACTTCTACGGTCTGCCGCGCAACCGCGGCGTCATCACCCTGCGGCGTGAAGCGTTCACGCTGCCCGAGTCGCTGCCCTTCGGCGACACCACCCTCAAGCCGCTGCGTGCCGGCGAGACACTCCCCTGGAGACTGCAGTGAGCATCGAAAAGGTCATGCTGCTGATCGACGCCGACAACGTGTCGGTCGATGTGATGGAACAGGCGCTGCGCCTGATGCTCAACCAGCACGGTTTCGTGCACGTGCGGCGCGCCTACTGCACCGCTGAGAGCGCGGTCGCCAACCAGGCGACCTTCAAGCGCCTGGGTATCAAGCCGATGGTCAACCTGGCCGCCGGCAAGAACAGCACCGACATCGCGATGGCGGTGGACGCGATCGACCTCGTGCTGTCCGAGCGCCCCGACGTGGTCGTCATCGCTTCCTCGGACAGCGACTTCGCGCCGCTGGTGCAGCGCTTGCGCGAGAAGGGCTGCGTGGTGCGCGGCGTCGGCCAGAAGGGCAAGACCAGCGACGAGACGCAGGACGTGTACGACGACTTCACCGTGCTCGAGCACCACCGCGCGTCGGGCGTGACGGCGCGGCCACGCGGCGGGCGCCGGGCCGAGGCGCGCGAGCCGGTGCGCCGGGCCGGTGTCGGTGCGGCTGCGCGCGGCGGCCGGCGCCGCGGAGCGCAGTCCGCGGCCGAGTTGGCTGAGCCCAGCCCGCTGTCCACGATGCCGCAGCCCGCCCCGGAGCCCGAGCCGTTACCCGAGCCCCCGATCCAGATCGATAGCGACGCACCAGCTTCCGACGGGCCGGTGCCGTCGCGACCGGCGCGCAAGGCGGCCGCAAAGAAGGTCGCAGCCAAGAAGGTGCCCGCGAAAAAGGCGCCTGCGAAGAAGGCCGCGGCAAGCAGGAAAACCGCCGCGGCGGCAACAGAAGTTGCCCCGGCAGCGCCGGCGGTGGCCGAGATCGTGGCTCCGGCCGCGAAGGCCGTGCCGGCGAAGAAGGCTCCGGCGCGCAAGGCCGCGCGCAAGACGGCGCTTCAGACGACATCGGCCCCGGCGACATCGACCCCGCCCGCGTCGGCGCCCGCGCTGGAGCCGATACCCGCACCCGCACCCGCACCCGTCCCGGCGGCTCTGGGCGGCCGCAAGCCCCCGACACCAGGCATTGCGGAAGGCGGCCGCAGGGCGAGCGCGCTCTCGCTCGACGCGGTATTGGCCTGCCTGCCAGAGCTCGGCGCCGGCCAGACGATGGCGCTGAATGTCGCCGCGCAACGCCTGCGCGAAGCGCAGCTGCTCAGCCGCAGCGGTTCGTCGCTGAAGCTGCTGGCGCAGTTCGGCGAACGCTTCGAACTGTTGCCGCGCGACAAGCCGCACCAGGTGCGCCTGCGCAGCCGGCGCTGACTTCCACGTCAAGCACAACAACCCGCGCGCGCGGCGCCGCGACGGGTGGGCCAAAGCCCTGCCTTGCCGCAGGCCATCCCTTGAAGCTGGTGCCGTAGCCCTAACATCCTTCGCTGTCGTCCATCTGCCCTGCGCCAAAGGAGGCGCTGAGACCATGAAACGCGTGTTCCTGTTCGTCCTGACCAACCTGGCCGTGATGCTGGTGCTGGGTATCGCTGCCAGCTTGCTCGGCGTCAACCGCTTCCTGACCCCCAACGGGCTGAACCTCGGCATGCTGCTGGGCTTTGCTGCGCTGATGGGCTTCGGCGGTGCCTTCATCTCGCTGCTGATCAGCAAGCCGATGGCCAAGTGGAGCACGCGCGCGAAGGTGGTCAACGACTCCACCGACCCGACCCACCGCTGGATCGTCGGCACGGTGAAGGGCTTCGCCGACAAGGCCGGCATCAAGATGCCCGAGGTGGCAGTCTACGAAGGCCCGGCCAATGCCTTCGCCACCGGCGCCTTCAAGAACTCGGCCCTGGTGGCCGTGTCCACCGGTCTGATGCAGAGCATGACGCGCGAGGAAGTCGAGGCCGTCATCGGCCACGAGGTGGCGCACGTGGCCAACGGCGACATGGTGACGATGGCGCTGATCCAGGGCGTGATGAACACCTTCGTGGTCTTCCTCTCGCGCGTGATCGGCTACTTCGTCGACCGCGTGGTGCTGCGCAACCAGAACGACGGCCCCGGCATCGGCTACATCGTCACGACCATCGTGCTCGACATCCTGCTGGGCGTGCTGGCGGCCGTGGTGGTGGCCTGGTTCTCGCGCCAGCGTGAGTTCCGTGCCGATGCCGGTGCGGCGCAGCTGATGGGCCGCAAGCAGCCGATGATCAACGCGCTGGCTCGCCTGGGCGGGCTCGACCCCGGCGTACTGCCCAAGGCGGTGGCGACGATGGGCATCAGCTCGCGCCCGAGCGGCCTGATGGCGCTGTTCTCCAGCCATCCGCCGATCGAGCAGCGCATCGCCGCGCTGAAGCAGGCGCAGTGAGCTCAGCCGTCCACTGAAAGCGTCGAGGGGCCCTGCGGGGCCCCTCTGTCATGGTGGGCCCTGCTTATGATCTGGCGATGAACAAGACGCCCCTGAACATCGCAGTCATCCCCGGCGACGGGATCGGCCAGGAAGTCATGCCCGAGGGCCTGCGTGTGCTCGAGGCGGCCGCACGGCGCTTCGGTATCGCGCTGCAGTTCAAGCCCATCGAGTGGGCCAGTTGCGCCTGGTACGCGCGCACCGGGCAGATGATGCCCGACGACTGGAAGGCACAGCTGGCTGGCATGGACGCGCTGCTCTTCGGCGCGGTGGGATGGCCGCAGGCGGTGCCCGACCATGTCTCGCTGTGGGGCTCGCTGCTGAAGTTCCGGCGTGAGTTCGACCAGTACGTCAACCTGCGTCCGGTGCGCCTGTTCGACGGCGTACCCTGTCCGCTGGTCGATCGCCAGGGCCGGCCGCGCAGGCCGGGCGACATCGACTTCCTGATCGTGCGCGAGAACACCGAAGGCGAGTACACCAGCCTGGGCGGGCGCATGTGGCCGGGCACCGAGCGCGAGGTGGTGATCCAGGAGAACGTCTTCTCGCGCTTCGGCACCGACCGCGTGCTGAAGTACGCCTTCGAACTCGCCAGCACGCGCGCCCGGCGTCAGCTCACCGTGGCCACCAAGTCCAACGGCATCGCCATCAGCATGCCCTGGTGGGACGAGCGCGCCGACGCGATGGGCGCCGGCTACCCCGGCATCGCGATGGACAAGCAGCACATCGACATCCTGAGCGCACGCTTCGTGCTGCAGCCCGAACGCTTCGACGTGGTGGTGGCGAGCAACCTGTTCGGCGACATCCTGTCCGACCTCGGACCGGCCTGCACCGGCACCATCGGCATCGCGCCCTCGGCCAACCTGAACCCGGAGCGCAGCTTTCCTTCGCTCTTCGAGCCGGTGCATGGTTCTGCGCCCGACATCTTCGGCCAGGGCATCGCCAACCCTGTCGCGATGATCTGGTCGGCCGCGCTGATGCTCGACTTCCTGGGTCAGCGCGCGGCGCACGATGCGGTCCTGGCCGCCATCGAGCAGGTGCTGAGTGAGGGCCCGCACACGCCCGACCTGGGCGGCAGCGCCACGACCACCGAGATGGGCCAGGCGATCGCAGCGCGCGTGGCCGGATAATCCACCGTGTGAAGCAGGCCAGACCGCCGCTGGCGCGATCACCGAAAGGTGGCGCTGGAGGAAGGTCCGGACTGCACAGGGCAGCGCAGCAGCTAACGGCTGTCCGCCGCGAGGCGAGGATCAGAGCAACAGAGACGAGTCGGAGCGGGGACCCAACCCGGGTGATCTGTGAGGCGGCGGCGCAAGCCGGCGGCCGGCAAGGCGCAAGCCGAGCCGGCTCGGGCGCAAGCCCGAACCGAGCAGCCAGCCGGTGCGGATCGCGGGGTTCGACCCGCAACCCGCATCGGGTGAAACGGGCAATCTCTGCGCGCAGCAACACCAAGTAGGCACACGTTGACCTGGCCCGGGGAGTGTGCGGGTAGGTGGCACCGAGCCGGTGGGGCGACCCCCGGCCCAGAGGAATGGCGGTCACGCCGGACGTCGCAAGACGGCCGGTGCACAGAATCCGGCCTATCGGTCTGCTTCACACTTTTCTGTGCTCAGCCGGGCACCACCAGCAGGTGCCGCACCAGCCAGCGCAGCCCGCTGTCGGCGGGCGCCGGCTGCAGCTTCATTGCCAGCGCGGGCTGGTCTTCTGCGCTGACCTGGCGCCAGAGAAAGTCACGCGCGTTGCCCGGGTCGCCTTCGATGAAGAGTTGCGATGTGAACTCGCCGAAGCTGGCATGGCGCAGCTTGACGTGGATGTGCGGGGTGCGCCCCGGGTAGGCCACCGGGCGGATGGTGCGAAAGCGCAGTCTGCCGTCGGCCGTGCTGCGGCCGGCCCCGAAGCCGGCGAAGCCGGCGTCGATGCGGTCGGGCTCGGCGCTGACGCGCGGGTGGTGGTAGGCAGCCAGCGCGTCGCACTGCCAGATCTCGACCTCGGCGCCGTCGATCAGCCGGCCGCGCGTGTCGGCGACCGTGGCCTCCAGGCCCAGATGCTCGCCGCGCGCGCTGCGCGGTACGCCCTCGCGCTCGACGCGGGTGAGGTCGGCGTCCCAGTCGGGCCAGCGTTCGCGCCAGGCGCGCGGCGGGTAGAAGGGGCCGTCGGACATTGCTGCCAGCGCGCGACGGCTGCTGGCGTGCGCGGGCAGGGACAGCAGCGCGGCTGCGAGCGGGACGCCGGCCAGATGCAGCAGACGACGGCGGGAGAAGGGCAGGTTGTTCATTCCGCGATTGAAGCACCAGCGCACCGCCCCCGTTTCGCGACCCCACTCCGGACAGGGGCGGCGCATACACTCGATCGACCCCATGCATCCCGACGCCAAGACCCTGTGGCGCGGCCCGCGCTGGACGCTGGCCCTGCTGCTCGCCGGCCTGTCCTCGCTCGGTCCGTTCGCCATCGACACCTACTTGCCGGCCTTCGACGGCATGACAGCGTCGCTGCCGGCGACCCCCGTGCAGATGCAGCAGACGCTGTCGGTCTACCTGCTCGCCTTCGCGGCGATGAACCTGTTCCACGGCGCGCTCGCGGACAGCTTCGGCCGCCGCCGGGTGATGCTCTGGGGCATCGGTGTCTTCACGCTCGCCTCGGTCGGCTGCGCTATGGCGCCCGACATCGCCACGCTGCTGGTCTTTCGCGCGCTGCAGGGCTTGTCCTGCGGCGCCGGCATGGTGGTCGCGCGCACGGTGGTGCGCGACCTCTACGGGCCCGTCGATGCGCAGCGCGTGCTGTCGCAGGTGACGATCTACTTCGCGGTGGCCCCGGCGGTGGCACCGATGATCGGCGGCGTGCTCTTCGTGCACCTGGGCTGGCCGTCGATCTTCTGGTTCCTCGCCGCCATCAGCCTGCTGCTGTGGGGCGCGGCCTGGCGCAAGCTGCCCGAGACCCTGCACCCGAGCCAGCGCCAGAGCTTTTCCGCCGGCCACCTGCTGCGCGGCTACCGCCAGATGATGGCCAGCGGCACCTTCATGGCGCTGGTGCTGGCGAGTTCGGTGCCCTTCAACGCGATGTTCCTGTTCGTGCTCGCATCGCCTGCATTCCTGGGCGAACTGCTCGGCCTCGCGCCGACGCAGTACTTCTGGTTCTTCTGCGTCTCGGTCGCCGGGGTCATGGGCGGCGCGGCGGTCTCCGGGCGGCTGGCCGGGCGCGTCACGCCGCAGCGCCAGATCGGGCTCGGCTTCGCCGTCATGGGCGTGGCGGCGGTCTGGGGCATCGCGATGGCCGCACTGCTGCCGCCGCACCCGCTCTACAACATTCCGCCCACCGCGCTGGTGTCCTTCGGCTGGTCGCTGCTGGCGCCTGCGGTGACGCTGCTGGTGCTCGACCGCGTGCCCGAGCGCCGCGGCATGGCGTCTTCCGTGCAGTCCAGCGCCGGCAGCGCGGCCAACGCGCTGGTCGCCGGCGTGCTGGCGCCGCTGGTGATGCACTCGATGCTCGGCCTGGCGTTGACCTCGGCGGCGCTGATGGCGGTGGGCTGGCTGTCCTGGATCTGGGTGCGGCGCCGCCTGGACTGACAACCTCGGGCCGGCGGCCGCCAGCGGCGCAACAGCAGCGCGTCAGCCACTACCGAGACGCTGACAGCGCCATTGCCGTACGTTCTCCCGCGCTGGCTGGGCGCAGCGCCTGCAGCGCGCGAATCGCCTCAATGGTCTGGTGGCGCGCGCCGAAGATGGGCTGCACCGGCGCCGCCAGCGTCGGCTGTCACCGGCCGGGCAGCATGGCGTGCGCGCCGATCGGCAGGGCCGGATCGAGTACCGCGCGCGTGGTTGCGCGCTACGCGGGGGTCAGCAGCCCGCGTTGCTCGATGAAGCGCACCACCTCCGACAGGCCTTCGCCGGCCTTCAGGTTCGTCATCACCCAGGCGCGGTTGGGCCGCATGCGGGCAGTGTCGGCGGCCATGACGTCGAGGCTGGCGCCGACGTACGGCGCAAGGTCGGTCTTGTTGATCACCAGCAGGTCGCTCTTGGTGATGCCCGGGCCGCCTTTGCGCGGAATCTTCTCGCCGCCCGCGACGTCGATGACGTAGATCGTCAGGTCTGACAGCTCGGGGCTGAAGGTGGCGGCCAGGTTGTCGCCGCCGCTCTCGATGAAGACGATGTCGGCGTCGGGAAACTTCTCCAGCATGCGGTCGACGGCCTCCAGGTTGATCGACGCGTCTTCGCGGATGGCCGTGTGCGGGCAACCGCCGGTCTCGACGCCGACGATGCGCTCGGGCGCCAGCGCGCCGGCGACGGTGAGCAGCCGCTGGTCTTCCTTGGTGTAGATGTCGTTGGTCACGACCACCAGATCCCAGCGATCACGCATCGCCTTGCACAGCATCTCGACCAGCGTCGTCTTGCCCGAGCCGACCGGCCCGCCGACGCCCACGCGCAAGGGGGGCAGCTTCTTCGTGCGGCCGGGCAGCAGGTGCAGCTTCATGAGCGGAAGAGCCTCGAGTACTGGGTTTCGTGTTGGGCCGACAGGATCGCCAGCCCCGGTGAGTAGGCCTGGCGCGTGGCCGCCGGTTGCACCAGCGCGGCATCGACCACCGCCGGGATGGCCTGCGACAGACGGGCCAGCATGCGCTGTGCGGCAGCCTGACCCAGCGGCACCGCCTTCATCGCCGCCTGCACCATGTTCTCGGCCCAGCCGAAGGCGAAGGCGAGCGCGGTCTCGCGCGCTTGCGCGCCGGCCAGCACGCCGGCCAGCGCGAAGGCCACGGGCCAGCTGGGCGCCGGGGCCAGCGCGGCCAGCTGAACGATGCGCGGGTCCGCCTGCTGCGCGCTGTTGGCCAGCCAGTCTGTGAGCGAGCGGCCCATCTGCGAGGTCTGCTGGCGCAACTCGGCCGTCTCGCGCGTGGCGTGCACCCAGTCGTTGAGCGCGTGTACGGCGCGCAGGTCGTGGCGCCGCCATGCCGCGCAGCCATTCGCCACCGCCGGCAGATCGGCCCGCGCCAGCGCCAGATGCAGCTGGTCGAGCAGCCAGTCGCCGGCTTGCGCTTCACCGCTGACGAGGCCGGCCTCGACCGCCGGCTCCAGGCCCTCGGAATAGCTGAAGCCGCCCACCGGCAAGGCCGGCGACGACAACTGCATCAGCGCCAGCAGCGTGCCCGGCGTCGTCGCGGCGGCGGGGCGCACGCGCGGCATCAGCTGTGCCCGTGACCGGCGTGGTCGTCGTGGTCCGCGCCGTGATCGTGACCGGCGTGTGCCTGTCCGTGATCGTGCCCATGCCCATGCTCATGCCCATGCCCATGCCCGCCGCCGGCGTAGGCGCCGCTCTCGGGCTCGAAAGGCAGCTGCTCGGTGCTGACGATCAGGTGCTGGCTGCGCAGCATCCCGGCCAGCACATGGTCGGGCTCGAGCTTGAGGTGGTCGGACTGCACCTCCAGCGCCACATGCCGGTTGCCCAGGTGGTAGGCGGCTCGCGGCAGGTCCAGCGGGGTGCCGTGTGCTGGACAGGCGCGCACCACCATCACCGGCTGCGCGGCGGCCTGCACGCACACCAGCGAGCCGTCCTCGGCCACCAGCACGTCACCGCCGCGCAGCACGCTGCCGCGCGGCAGGAAGATGCCCAGCCGACGGTCGGCGGAATCGGTGGCTTCGAGGCGGCTCTTCTGACGCTCGTCCCAGCCCAGCTCGATGCGTGTGCCGCGGCGCAGCAGCACCGGTGCCAGGCCGCGGCCCTGAGGCACGAGTTTGTTCACGGTGATCATCATCGACTCCTGGTGACGCGGGCTTGCAGGGCAGGGGGTGAGCCCTTGGTGTAACGAACGTTACAACGGAATCTGACCATGACCTCGCTCAAGCTCACCCAGATCGGCAACTCGGTCGGCGTCATCCTGCCCAAGGAGGTGCTGCCGCGGCTCAAGCTGGGCAGGGCGACACGGTATTCGTCACCGATGCGGCGAACGGGGTGTTGCTGACGCCGTACGACCCGGCAGTCGATGAGCAACTCGAAGCCGGGCGCGAGCTCATGCATGAGTTTCGCGAAACCTTCCATCAACTCGCCAAGTAGAACGGGCCCGATCTCGCTGACCTGGCGGCTCTCGCTCGCCGCGGGCACCCCGGACGAGGTTCGGTTCGCCCGTTGGATCCGCCGTCACGTGCATCCGCGCTGAGCCGCGCCGGCCTAGAACAGAAAGTACCGCTGCGCCATCGGCAGCACGCTGGCCGGCTCGCAGGTCAGCAGCTGACCGTCGGCGCGCACCTCGTAGGTCTGGGCGTCGATCTCCATCACCGGCGTGTAGTGGTTGTGCACCATGTCGGCCTTCTTCACCGTGCGGCAGCCCTTGACGACCGACAGCTGCTTGCGCAGGCCCAGCGACTGCGCCGCGCCCAGCCCGGCGCTGCTGACGAAGGTCATCGAGCCGCGCGCGAGCGCACCGCCGAAAGCGCCGAACATCGGCCGGTAGTGCACCGGCTGCGGCGTCGGGATGCTGGCGTTGGGGTCGCCCATCGCCGCAGCGGCGATGAAGCCGCCCTTGAGCACCAGGCTCGGCTTGACGCCGAAGAAGGCCGGGCGCCAGAACACCAGGTCGGCCCATTTGCCGACCTCGACGCTGCCCACCTCGTGCGAGATGCCGTGCGCCAGCGCCGGGTTCAGCGCCAGCTTGGCGATGTAGCGCTTGGCGCGTGCGTTGTCGTGGCGCGCCGTGTCGCCCGGCAGCCCGCCGCGCTGCACCTTCATCTTGTGCGCCGTCTGCCAGCAGCGCAGGATGACCTCGCCGACACGGCCCATCGCTTGGCTGTCGCTGCTGAACATGCTGATCGCGCCGAGGTCGTGCAGGATGTCCTCGGCGGCAATGGTCTCGCGCCGGATGCGGCTCTCGGCGAAGGCCAGGTCCTCGGCGATGCTGGCGTCCAGGTGGTGGCACACCATCAGCATGTCCAGGTGCTCGTCCAGCGTGTTCACGGTGTACGGGCGCGTCGGGTTGGTCGACGAGGGCAGCACGTTGGCCTCGCCGACCACCTTCATGATGTCCGGCGCGTGGCCGCCGCCGGCGCCTTCGGTGTGAAAGCTGTGGATCGTGCGCCCCTTGAAGGCGGCGATGGTGTCCTCGACGAAGCCGCATTCGTTGAGCGTGTCGGTGTGGATCGCCACCTGCGTGTCGGTCAGTTCGGCCACGTTCAGGCAGTTGTCGATGGCGGCCGGCGTGGTGCCCCAGTCCTCGTGCAGCTTCATGCCGATGGCGCCGGCCTCGATCTGCTGCTGCAGTGCCTCGGGCCGGCTGGCGTTGCCCTTGCCGAGGAAGCCCAGGTTCATCGGGAAGGCCTCGGCCGCCGACAGCATGCGTGCGATGTTCTCCGGCCCCGGCGTGCAGGTGGTGGCGAAGGTGCCTGTCGCCGGCCCGGTGCCGCCGCCGATCATCGTCGTGATGCCCGAGTACAGCGCCTCGTCGATCTGCTGCGGGCAGATGAAGTGGATGTGCGTATCGATGCCGCCGGCGGTGACGATCAGGCCCTCGGCGGCAATGATCTCGGTGCCCGGGCCGATGACGATGTCTACGCCCGGCTGCACGTCGGGGTTGCCGGCCTTGCCGATGGCGCAGATGCGGGTGCCCTTGATACCGATGTCGGCCTTGACGATGCCCCAGTGGTCGAGGATCAGCGCGTTGGTGATGACGCAGTCGCAGGCGTCGCCCGCGCCGGGGCCGTTGGGCCGCTGGCTCTGGCCCATGCCGTCGCGGATGGTCTTGCCGCCGCCGAACTTGACCTCTTCACCGTAGCCGCCCGCACGCAGCGTGTAGTCGGCTTCGACCTCGATCACCAGTTCGGTGTCGGCCAGCCGCACGCGGTCACCGGTGGTGGGGCCGAACTGCTCGGCATAGGCGCGACGTCCGATCGTGGCCATGGTCAGAGCTTTCCTTGAACGAGGCCGCGAAAGCCCCAGACCTCACGCGCGCCGGCGTAGTCCACCAGTTCCACCGTGCGCTGCTGCCCGGGCTCGAAGCGCACCGCGGTGCCGCTGGCGATGTTCAGGCGCATGCCGCGCGCGACTGCGCGGTCGAAGCGCAGCGCGCCGTTGGTTTCGGCGAAGTGGTAGTGCGAGCCGACCTGGATCGGCCGGTCGCCGCTGTTCTCCACCACCAGCGTCAGCGTGCGCCGACCAGGGTTGAGCAGGTGGTCCGGGCCATCGGTGAAGAGCTCGCCGGGAATCATCGTGGCGCTCACTTGCGCCGCGTCCACCACACCAGCGCGACAGCGGCCAGCAGCGCGATGCCGAAGCCGACGGCGTCGCTGGCATGCCAGTGCGACCCGCTCGGGCCGTGGCCGTCGTGCGCCTGCACGCCGCCAGCCAGACCCGCCAGGTACAGCGCCGAGGTGGTGGCCGCCAGCCGGTGAAGAGAAAATCCATTGGTGCGCATATCGACCTCTCATGCGATGGGTTGGTGCACGGTCACCAGCTTGGTGCCGTCGGGGAAGGTGGCTTCGATCTGGATGTCCGGGATCATCTCGGCCACGCCGTCCATCACGTCGGTGCGCGAAAGCACGGTCTTGCCTTCGCTCATCAGTTGCGCGACGGTGCGGCCGTCGCGTGCGCCTTCCATGATGGCGGCGCTGATCAGCGCGATGCTTTCGGGCACGTTGAGCTTGAGTCCGCGCGCCTTGCGCCTCTCGGCCAGCAGCGCGGCCGTGAAGATCAGCAGCTTGTCCTTCTCTCGGGGCGTGAGATCCATCCTGGGGTGCCTTGTATGTGGCGGGCAGCGCGTTCGCCCGACCGGATTCTGCCGTCGTTCGACGGCGCCCGGTCGGGGTGCGCTGCGGTGTCCACCAATGACCTTGCAATTGGCACGCCAATTGCGATCGTCCTGCCTGCCATCACCATTCCCGCCCGCCATGGGCTGCCAGGAGGAACCTTCATGAAGCGTCGTATCGCGTTGCATCTGCTGCCCGCTGCCGTGGCCGTCTCGGCCCTTTTCGGCCTGCCTGCCTTCGCCCAGAACACCATCAAGGTGGGTGTGCTGCACTCGCTGTCGGGCACCATGGCCATTTCCGAGACCGTGCTCAAGGACACCGTCCTGATGGCCATCGACGAGATCAACGCAAAGGGTGGGTTGCTGGGCAAGAAGCTCGAGGCGGTGGTCGTCGACCCGGCCTCGAACTGGCCGCTGTTCGCCGAGAAGGCCAAGCAGCTGATCACGCAGGACAAGGTCGCGGTCGTCTTCGGCTGCTGGACCAGCGTCAGCCGCAAGAGCGTGCTGCCGGTGTTCGAGCAGAACAACGGCCTGCTCTTCTACCCCGTGCAGTACGAGGGCGAGGAGCTGAGCAAGAACGTCTTCTACACCGGCGCCGCGCCCAACCAGCAGGCGATTCCGGCGGTGGACTACTTCATGAACGAGATGGGCGTGAAGCGCTGGGTGCTGGCCGGCACCGACTACGTCTACCCGCGCACCACCAACAAGATCCTGGAGGCGTATCTGAAGGCCAAGGGCGTGAAGGATGAGGACATCCTGATCAACTACACGCCGTTCGGGCATTCGGACTGGCAGTCCATCGTGGCGGACATCAAGAAGTTCGGCGCCACC